>DOWN01000318.1 GCA_003519545.1 Bacteroidota bacterium | reverse complement strand
GATAAATAAATAACGGATTTTCAATTTTGTAATTATTAATTTTTACTTATTTCTCTCATCATTTATTTATTTTATTAATTCTGTTAATTTGATTAAAAAAACGATTAATGAAACAAGCAATAATACTCGCAGCGGGTACAGGATCAAGACTTAAACCAATCACAGACGAAATCCCTAAATGTCTTCTCAAGTTTGGTGATTCAACTTTACTTGAAATGACTATTGACAATTTAAATCAGTCCGGTGTAAAACAAATTTTTATAGTTACGGGATATAAAGAAGAGATGATTAAATCTTATCTCAAATCTTTAAAAAAATTTTATGATGAAAAAATTGATATTGAATTAATTTATAATGAAGAATATGAAACTACAGGTAGTGCTTATTCTCTTTACCTCGTAAAAGACTATATTGAAAAATCAACTTTCCTTCTTGATTCAGATATTTTGTTTGAACAAAGAGTCTTAACTAAATTAATTGATTCAGGTATTGATAATTGTGCCGCAATTGATGTTATGGCTACTCTCGACGAAGAAATGGTAAAAGTTTCCACTAACATTGATAATAAAATCATCGGATTATCAAAAACCCTTGATTTTGACGTTTCTGTTGGTGAATCAACCGGAATTGAGTTATTTTCTGCATATTTTATGCAATCTTTATTTGGTATATTAGAAAAAGCATCAGATTCACCCGCATTTCGCACACAACATTACGAAGAATTTCTGAATTTAATGGCGGATTCCGGTGATAAAAGGAACAGCTTTTATGCAATTGATGTTTCAGATTGTATGTATATAGAAATTGACACAATAGATGACTATAAAAAAGCATCTGATTTATACACTAAATTTTTAAATAATTAATGTCACAATATAACAGAAATACAGGAGGATATGGCGGATTCAGTATTTTTCCTCCCGTATTAAAAATTTTACTCGTTGTAAATATCTCGGTATTTATAATTCAATATTTCTTTTTATCTAATTTAAGATATGGAGATGTAAATGTTGATAATTTATTTTTGAGATATCTCGCACTTATGCCTATTGGTGAAGGTTTTATGCCGTGGCAGTTGTTCACGTATATGTTCCTTCACGGTTCTTTTATGCATATTTTTATGAATATGTTTGTCCTATGGATGTTCGGATTTGAACTTGAAAATATCTGGGGATCAAAAAAATTCTTAATTTATTATTTAAGTTGTGGTGTTGCTGCCGGTATGGCAAATGAAATTATTGCTCCTTTTCTAACTGATGTTGGTCCTACAGTAGGTGCTTCAGGGGCTATCTACGGTATCCTCGCAGCATTTGCTTACCTTTTTCCTAACAGACCAATTTACATTTATTTCCTTTTTCCAATCAAAGCAAAATATGTAATTCTTCTTTATATGGCAATTGATTTGATAAATGTTATTGGTGGAACGTCAACAGGAATTGCTCATATTGCACATTTAGGCGGAGCTGTTGCAGGATTTTTATACCTGTTCTTAACTTCGGCAAGACAAAAAAACTTTAATTTTAGAATGACGGATTTCAGAAAACAACAGGACTTTAAAAAACAATCCGACGAAGAAAATATTTTCAGAAGTTATTCTAACGGAACTTCAAAAGAAAATATCAAAGAAGTAAAATTTAAAGAAGTAAATGAAGATGAACTAACCGGCTCTAAAGATGATTATATCAAAGAAATAAAAGAACAGGAAAGGCTTGCTCAGGAAAGAATTGATAAAATACTTGATAAAATAAGTAAAGGCGGATGGGCTGTTCTCACCGAGGAAGAAAAAATGATTTTACGAAAAGATTCCAAAAACTTAAGATGATTTTTTAAATTTTTAATGATCACCGAACTCTCTTCTCTAAAATATTGTAATTCTCTCACTTCTTATTCAAGATATAAAACACGTGAAGTTTATATCGGAGATGTTCCATTAGGAGGGGATAACCCTATCAGATTGCAGTCTATGACTACAACTGATACAATGGATACAATGGCTACTGTTGAACAGTCAATAAGAATGATAGAAGCAGGCTCTGATTATGTTAGAATAACTGCACCAAGTATTAACGAAGCAAAGAATTTAGAAAATATAAAAAATGAACTCCGTAAAAGAGGATATAAAACTCCTTTAATTGCCGATATTCATTTTACTCCCAATGCGGCTGAACTTGCTGCCCGTATAGTTGAAAAAGTCAGAGTAAATCCCGGTAATTATGCCGATAAAAAGAAATTTCAGATTTATAATTATACAGACGATCTATATGAAGCAGAACTCGAAAGAATTAGAGAAAAGTTCACTCCTCTTGTATTGATTTGTAAAGAATACGGAACTGCAATGAGAATCGGAACCAATCACGGTTCTTTATCCGATAGAATAATGAGTCGTTATGGTGATACACCGCTTGGTATGGTTGAATCTGCTCTTGAGTTTTTAAGAATTTGCGAAAATAATAATTTTTATAATATCGTTTTATCTATGAAAGCAAGTAATCCTAAAGTTATGGTAGAAGCATACAGATTACTTGTTAATAAAATGATTGAAGAAAATATGAATTACCCCTTACATCTTGGAGTTACTGAAGCAGGGGAAGGAGAAGACGGCAGAATAAAGTCAGCAGTTGGTATTGGAACTTTGCTGGAAGACGGCTTAGGTGATACTATTAGAGTTTCACTTACAGAAGACCCCGAGTTTGAAATTCCTGTTTGCAAAAATATTATTGAAAAATATAAAAACAGATCAAACAAAAAATCTATTCCTGAAATTGAGAATTTAAATTATAATCCATTTGAATTTAACAAACGTGAATCTTTAGGAGTTATAAATACAGGCGGACATAATGTGCCTCGTGTAATCTTAACTTTAAAAAATGTAAATTCATTTGAAGATTTAAAACCAATCGGATATGATTATAATCCAAATCTTGATAAATGGAACATTAATGATATAGCACCTGATTTCATTTATCTTGGAAATAAAAATATAGATTTTGAACTTCCCGGAACGCTCGGAAAAATTTTTGATTTTGAGTATTATGAAACTTTAGAAAATAAATCAAATTCATATCCGCTATTCCGGTTTAATGAATTTATAAATTCAAACTATAATGATGTATGTTTTGTTAATTTAAGAATTGATGATTTAAATGAAGAATCTTTTTCATTATTAAAAAAATCCGGTAACGTTATTCTAATTTTAAATAGTCTGAATGAAAATAGTTATGCTGAAATGAGAACGGCATTTTGTATTCTTAAAAATAACAGTATTAATAATCCCGTTATCATTAAAAAATCTTATGACGAAAATGAGGATAAATTTTTATTATACTCATCAATTGATTCAGGCAGTTTATTAAATGACGGATTCGGTAATGGTGTTTGGTTAGAAAGCCAAAATAAAAATATTTCTGATTCATTAATTAACTCTGTTTCATTTGGAATCTTACAAGCCACGCGTACAAGAATCTCAAAAACAGAGTATATTTCCTGTCCTTCCTGCGGAAGAACTTTGTTTGATTTACAGGAAACAACTGCAATGATAAGAAATAAAACAAATCATCTCAAAGGTGTTAAGATTGCAATTATGGGATGTATCGTGAACGGACCCGGTGAAATGGCTGATGCAGACTATGGATATGTAGGGAGTGGTCCGGGAAAAATTACTTTATACAAAGGAAAAGAAGTTGTTAAAAGAAGTATAGATTCTGATAATGCCCTTGATGAATTAATTAACCTGATTAAAGATAACGGCGATTGGGTTGAACTTAAACAAAATTAAAAAAACTTATTTATATTTATTCTCTTTATGAAAAAATTATTTCTACTTCTGTTTGTTTTATTCTCAGTTAAAAATTCTGTTGCAAATGGTGAAGCACCATTTTCAATAGAACTGGAAGCAATGAATATTCCCGGTGCACCCGGAATTCACTCCTATGTTTATGGAAAATATGAAAACAAATGGTTATTTCTTGCCGGAAGAACAAACGGACTGCACGGTATGACTCCTGCAACTGCGTTCCCGAGACCTTTTGCAAATAAAATGATTTATGTTGTTGATCATGTTACTAATCAGGTTTGGTCAAAAAATATTTTTAATGATTTAACTATAACACAGGCAGATCCTCTAAGATCTACCAATCTTCAGGGAATTCAGGTCGGTACTAAATTATATATTTGCGGTGGCTATGGATTGGATAGTGCTTTGGGAAATTTTGTTACCTTTCCCGTTTTCACAGTTATAGATATTCCCGGAATTATGAATGCTGTTGTTAATAATACTTCAATCGCACCGCATATTAAACAAGTTACTGATTCACGAATTCAACTTGCAGGGAGTGATCTCGAATATATGGATGGATTTTTCTACCTCGTAGGCGGAAATAAATTCACCGGAATTTATATGCCACCTCCTATGCAGAGTAATCAGCAATATTCAAACTCTTATAAAAAATTTAAAATTACAGAAGCAGGCAGTAATATTTCTATAACTGATTATACTGAATATGTTGATACAGTTAATCTTCATAGAAGAGATTTAAATGTTGCACCGGCAGTAAAACTTGACGGCTCATTTTATACTATCATTTACGGTGGTGTTTTTAAATATGAAGCAGACTTACCGTTTGAAAATCCTGTTTATATTGATGCAAATGGTTATACGGTTGATATGACTTTCACTCAAAAGATGTCTCAATATCATACCGCAAGATTATCAATGTTCGATTCAGTTTCAGGTAAAATGTACACAACTTTATTTGGAGGAATTTCATTAAATGATTATGATAACGGAAATTTTATTCGTGATACTTTAGTGCCATTTATTGATGACATCACATTAATTACAAGAAATGCTAACGGAACAACTGAAGAGAAAGTTTTACCGGTTAAATTACCGGGACTTCTCGGATCTAACGCTGAAATTATTACTCTTGAAAATATTCCAAAATATGAAAATGATGTTTTAAAATTTAAAAGATTAACCGGAAGAACTTTAGTCGGACACTTCTACGGTGGCATCAGAGCAACTCTTCCGAATATGGGTCCCAGCACTGCAAATGATGTTATCTATAAAGTTTATGTAACACCGAAAACTGTAAACATTGAGAACATTTCAGGTAATATACCTGAATCATTCGGTTTAACACAAAATTATCCTAACCCATTTAATCCATTAACTACAATTAATTTCAAAATTGCTAAAGCAGGAGATGTAAATTTAAAAGTTTATGATTTGATGGGCAGGGAAGTTAAATCATTGTTTGCAGGATTTTTAAATGCCGGTGAATATAATGTAAAGTTTGATGCAGGTTATCTTGCATCAGGAATTTATTTTTATAAACTCACAACACCAGGCTTCTCCGACACAAAGAAAATGACTTTGATAAAGTAAAATAATTCTAAGAAGTTTTTATTATAAAAATGCCGGTTTAACCGGCATTTTTTTTATTTCCCATTTAAAACCTTTTCGTAATACTTTTCATACATAGGGACTATATTGTCCTCGCTGAATTTCTCTGCTCTTTCTCTCGCTTGCTTAGAAAATAACTGATACTTCTTTTCATTTGTTAATAAATCTACGGCATACTTTGCCATTCTATCAACATCTCCTATCTCTGCTATATATCCGCTTTCTCCGTGTACATTCAGTTCTGGCAGTCCGCCAATACTTGATGAAATCACAGGAACTCCGCAACTCATCGCTTCCAGTGCTGATAAACCAAAACTCTCTGACTGAGATGGCATTATAAATAAATCTGCAATAGATAAAAGTTCTACAAGTGCATCTTGCTTACCCATAAATATTACTTTCTCTGTTAGTTCCATCTCTCGCACAAGTCTCTCTGTATCGCTTCTCTCAGGTCCATCACCAATCAATAATAACTTTGAAGGGACTTTTTTATAAACTTCAGCAAATATTTTTACTACATCCTGAACTCGTTTCAGTGGTCTGAAGTTTGAAGTATGCATCAGAATTTTTTCGTTATCCGGAGCATATTTCTTCTTGAAACATGAATTTTCTTTATCCGAAATTCTCTTAAATTTATTTAGGTCTATAAAATTCGGAATCACTTCTATATTTTTTTCAACCTGATAACTCGTTATAGTTTTCTCTTTTAAAAAACTTGATACTGCCGTTACCCCGTCTGATTGCTCAATACTGTATTTCATTAATGGTAGAAATGATGGTTCAAGTCCGATAAGAGTTATATCTGTTCCGTGAAGTGTTGTGATAATTTTTAAATCTTTCCGGTATTTTTTTTCATTCCTTAGAATATCTTTTGAAAGAAATGCACTCACCGCATGAGGTATAGCATAATGTGCATGAACCAAATCAATATCATTCATTTTTACTACTTCGACTATCTTTGAAGTTAGCGTAAGAGTATACATAGGATTATCAAAAAGCGGATATGTAAATGATTCTACTTCGTGATAATAAATATTAGAAACAAACCCCTGCAATCTCATTGGCAATGCATAAGAAATAAAATGTATTTCATGTCCACGCATTGCAAGTGCTTTACCGAGTTCTGTTGCTACTACACCACTTCCACCATAAGTCGGATAACACGTTATTATTATTTTCATATAAATTTAAAACTGTAAACCGGCTGATAAACCGAATGATTTATTTTTAATACTGACAAATCCGTTATTAAATTGATTAATTAAGTCAGGGACGAAAGTAAACTCAACTAAAACAGGATTTTTTAATATTCCAAAAATTTCCACTCCTGCACCTATCGAAACACTACCTGTAATTTTTTTATATTGTTCAAAGATATTATTCTTAGTATTTGAATCAAATCCCGGGATTGATGATGAAATTGAATAACCCATATAATAATCTACCCTTGGTGCAATTATAAAAAATGGATTTATTTTACCGACATTAGGATTAAATTTTGCATAAAAACTGAATGTTAAATAATCCAGTCTATAATTAAAATGACCGGTTCCGGTCTGTTGACCTAAATCATTTGTAACAATTACTTTTGATTTATAACCTTTCTGATAATAATCTGCTCCTACACCTATATAAATATTTTTATTTCTGAAAAAATCTGAATAAACTCCAACTGAAAATCCCGGTTTATATTTAATATCTTCAGTTATTGAATTTACAAAATCTGTTGCACTCGTATCTTCAGCCGTATATTGTATTGCTGAATATGTAAGCCCTGCTCTCACACCAAAATCCCATAATTTAAAATTTTGGGCAAAACTTAAACTACTTACAAAAAAAAGAATTGATAAAAACATTAATTTTTTTAGCGGCATAATTATATTATTTAATTTCTACTAACATAATTAATCTCTTTTAATAAATAAAGATACTTGAAACAATAAATTAAATATAATAATTTAACTAAATTTACAATTTATGAGCAAACTACTCGAAGTTAAAAATCTCAGGACTTTTTTTTACACTGACGATGGTGTTTCAAAAGCTGTTGATGATGTTTCTTTTGATCTTGATAAAGGCGAAACATTAGGTATAGTTGGTGAATCAGGTTGTGGAAAAAGTGTCACTTCACTTTCAATTATGAGATTGATTGCAACTCCTCCCGGAAAAATTGCCGGAGGTGAAATTCTTTTTAAAGGAAAAGATTTATTAAAAATATCCGAAAAGGAAATGAGGGAAATCAGAGGTAATGATATCAGTATGATTTTTCAGGAACCGATGACTTCCTTAAATCCCGTTTTTACCTGTGGTAATCAAATTGAAGAAGTTTTAATCTTGCATCAAAACATCAGCAAAGATCAGGCAAAACAAAAAGCAATTGATATGCTTAGACTTGTAGGAATTCCTGCACCCGAGCAAAGATATGGTGAATATCCTCACCAACTTTCAGGTGGTATGCGTCAGAGAGTTATGATTGCGATTGCTTTGGCTTGTAATCCGGAAATTTTAATCGCTGATGAACCTACAACTGCTCTTGATGTGACCGTTCAGGCACAGATTCTTGAACTTATTGAAAAATTGCAAACTGAACTTGGTATGGGTGTAATTATTATCACACACGATTTAGGTGTTATTGCTGAAGTTAGCGACAGAGTTTGTGTTATGTATGCATCCAAAGTTGCAGAGTATGGTGATGTAAAAGATATTTTTAAAAACCCGAAACATCCATATACAATCGGACTTATGAATTCTATTCCGAAATCAACCGATTCTAAAAAATCTAAACTTGCTACTATCGAAGGAACTGTTCCTGCTGCAACTCACTATCCTAAAGGATGTCATTTCTGTACAAGATGTGTTTTTGCTCTGGAAAAATGCTGGAACGAAGAACCTCCGATTGAAAATGTTTCTTCAAATCACACAGTTGCTTGCTGGAGGAAAGATGAACCTTTACTAGAGATGTATAAGACAGCGCTTTTAGATGCTAAGGCAGTATAAAATTTACTTTAATTAAAATATTTATATGGGGCAATTGCCCCTTTTTTATTTATGATTCTTTTAAAAAATATAAATCAATTATTAACTTGCAGCAACAATAATCTATTACC
>DOWN01000094.1 GCA_003519545.1 Bacteroidota bacterium | reverse complement strand
AAAATTATTTTAATGAACCACCGGTCCTCCCGATTCCATCGGGACAATCTAACCAACTGATCTACATCCCGATTTGAAATTAAGATATATATTTTAAAAAATTATTTCAGTGGAGAAAATTTTGGAAAATATTGTTTATTTTTTGTTAAGAATAAAGATGAGTAAATAAAAAGAAATCGCTCGATGAAAGGTTTATAAATAAGCATTCAAAATATTGAACTTCGCAGGAGTCCTTTTCAAGAGACTCCTGCGGGAGAAAGAAGACTCCACCGGGACAGAGAAGACTCATGTAGGAGAGAGTGGATACAAAAACAAAAAGAAGTCAAAATGCTTTTATTAAACAATAATAATTTAGTTTTGATTGGAACAAAACATACAACTTTATTAGTATTATACACAGGGGTTATTCTTAGGGTCAGTATATAAACTAAAATGAAAGGAATAATATGTTATTCACAAAAAGAAAATTCAACTTCTTATCAATTATTGCAATTTTATTTACTGCAATAATTATCAACGGGTGCAGTGAAAGCACATCACCATCGGCAATTTCAAATGTCGAAATGAAATACACTTCAAATTCTGAATCACCTATTGGCACCTCATCCGCATTCCGAATAGATTCAGTAAAAATTCTTGTAAGAGAGATTAAACTTCAAGCCTCAGGCAGTTCAGGAGATTCTGTTGTTGTAAAAACAGGTCCATTAGTATTGGAATTAAATATGAATGCTGAAGTTAAGTCAGCCGGATTTGCAACAGTACCAGAAAATACTTACAGACGTTTAAAATTTGAAATTCATAAACTGAATTCAAATGAAGTTTCGCCTGACCCTGAATTCCGTGATTCACTCGGGACTTATTCTGTAATTGTTAAAGGTGAATATTTAGGGACAAGATTTGTTTACAGATCAACTAAATCTGCTCATCAGTTTTTAGTTTTCAATCCTGAACCATCAATCAATACAACTTCAATTACAAAAGTTATGTTGAGAGTGAAACCATATTTATGGTTTATTGAAAACGGTGTTTATCTAAATCCGATGGATCCTGCGAATGAAAACAATATTGACAACAATATCAAAGATAATATAAACGGAAGTTTTGAAGTTTATGTTGAAGCGAATTAATTCAAACTGACTGAAAAAATTAATTCCCTCAAACTGTTTAAATTTAAATTATTAATCCTCATAAAATAATTTTAAATTTGTTTGAGGGAATTTTACTTTTAACCACTCATTAATTTTTGATTTGTCAGTTGTGTTTAAACTTCTTGGCTTTGATTTTATATAAACCAATGAGGCAGGATTTGAAGATTCAAGCGTATCAACAAATATTCCTGTATTAGAGAATGACAACTCGGATATCTGAGGATAAATGGATTTAATTTCTTTTAATAAATTTTCTCCAATCGAACTCTCACCTTTAAGACTATCAAACTGATCAGACTTTTCCTGTAACATTAATGTCAAACGTGCAATTTCGTTTTTCAATCTGTCAATTTCACTTAAGTTATTTGTTAAAGAAGTATATGACAATCCCTGTTGAAAACTAATTTCCGCTTCACCAAGTTCAAAAAGTTTAGCACGTTCTCTTATTCTGTTTTTTTGATCATCGGAAAAATCACTTCCTCCGTATATTAATTTTATTTTTGATGTTCGCGGATTAATTTCATAATTCAATAAATAATTTCCTTCAAACAAACTTATATTTTTTGTGAAGCGTGAAACATTTTCAGTAAATTTATCCTGTTTCACAAGACTATAACCGAAGTATATACTCGGAATAATTGTTATAAGAATGATAAGAGTTATAACCTGATTAATTTTTTTCTTTCGTGATTCACTTATATCTGACCTTATAGGAAACTTTAATAATTGAGAAGCGGCAACCGATGATATTGCAATGAAAACTGTATTGATGGTGAACAAATAAAATGCTCCGAAAAAATAATTAAGTTGAAAAGTTGCAAGACCATATCCTGCTGTGCAGAGCGGAGGCATCAATGCAGTCGCAATTGCAACTCCGGGAATAACATTACCTTTGAGTTTGCTGCTGATTGCTAAAATTCCCGCAAGACCACCAAATAAAGCAATGAGTACATCGTAAATTGTCGGAGATGTTCTCGCAAGTAATTCAGAGTGGGCTGTTGATACAGGGCTGATTGCAAAATAAACAGTTGATGTTATCAATGAAGTTATTACGGCGAATGTAAAATTTTTAACAGAACTTTTAAATAACGCCATATCATAAGTTGCTATACTATAACCCATACCGTTAATAGGGCCCATTAAAGGAGAAATTAACATCGCACCTATTATAACAGCGGTTGAATTCATATTTAAACCAACGGAAGCAATAAAAATAGCGAAGACAAGTATCCAAAGATTAGTTCCTTTAAAGATAATTCCCTTTTCAATTGAACTGTGTATCTCGTCAGGTTTTTCGAGTTCTTTTGAAAGATCAAAATAATAAATAAGTTTTCTAATCATAAAGTAATTTAAAATAATTTAAAGAAAAAATTAGGTCAAATGAAAAATTACTGTGATAAAAAAATCTGTTCAAAGCGATTAAAAACTTCTCTACGAATTCCGCCAAGTCGGAACAGGTTTAATCAAATAAAAATTTAGGCAGAAATGAAAT
>DOWN01000151.1:7389-8632 GCA_003519545.1 Bacteroidota bacterium | reverse complement strand
AACAAAACCGGAAAAAATATTACTTCCTGTAAAAAATTATGATGGTTCTGAATTAATACTCGAATTAGTTAGAGTTGAAATTTTTCACAATGAATTTAAAGCATTTTATGGTGCTGATAATAGTAAACAACAAGTTAATTTCGATAAGGGAGTTCATTACAGAGGCATTATAAAAAATTATAAAAACTCAATTGCAGCGATAAGTATTTTCAAAGAGGGAATTATGGGTTTGATGTCATCTGAAACCGGAAATTTTGTAATCGGTCCTGTAAGTGAAAAAGATAAATATTTTACTGATCAATATGTTTTTTATAATGACCGCGACTTAAAAATAAAAAATGAACTCGTTAATTGTGCCGTTACTGAACAACAGGAAATCCTTTATGATTTTCTTGAAAAAAAGAAAAATAAATCGCACTCTCATAATCATTTTCCTGAATCTGATTCAATGGTTATAAATTGTTCAACACCGGTTAAAATTTATATGGAAGCGAGATATGATGTTTTAGTTTCATTTGGTGGTGACTTAGGTACAACATTATCTTATATGGCAGGTTTCTTTAATCAAATGGCTACAATTTATGCTAATGAATCTATCCCGATTGTTTTCTTCCAGTATTTTGTCTGGGGTCCGGCGGATCCTTACGGTAATCATCAGGATATATTAACATACTTAAGTGATTTTAATTCACTCAGAGCGGGAAGTTTTCCTGCAATCGGAGATTTAGGTATGTTTATAATGACTCGTCCAATATTTCCATCGTTCAATGGTTATGCAATTCAAATTGGTGGATTATGCGGACCCGGCAGAACTTGTGCTCAAAATCTTATGGCATCATACAATAACTTTCCGGTTTATTCTTGGACTGTTTCTTTGGCAACTCATGAACTTGGTCATTTAATGGGTTCAGTTCATACCCATTCCTGCGTTTGGCCAGGCGGACCTATTGACAAATGTGTGGTAACTGCCGAGACAACTCCCTGTTATAACGGTGCAGCAGTTCCTCAAGTCGGTACTATTATGAGTTATTGTCAGGCACCAAACGGTTTAGGAATTGATTTCACTTTAGGATTCGGAACTTTGCCCGGAAATGCAATCAGGGCACATCATAATTACTGGTGTAATAATTGCCAGGCAATGCCTGTGGAACTTATAAGTTTTTCTTCTGAAATTTATAACAACAATGTTGTTCTCAACTGGTCAACTGCTGTTGAACTTAATAATTCCGGATTTGATATTGAA
>DOWN01000151.1:0-7262 GCA_003519545.1 Bacteroidota bacterium | reverse complement strand
AATAATTCCGGATTTGATATTGAAAGATCTTATAATGGTGATGATTATAAAAAAATTAATTTTATTCAGGGTAACGGAAACTCCAATTCACAGTTAAATTATACATTTACCGATAAAAATTTAAATTCCGGTCTTTATAAATACAGACTAAAACAAATTGATTACAATGGAAACTTCGAATATTTCAATCTTGATAACTCTGTATCAATCGGAACTCCCGGAAAAATAACTCTTAATCAGAACTATCCAAATCCATTTAATCCTGTTACAAATATTTCATTTGAAATTTCATCTAATGCAAAAATCAGTTTAAAGATTTATGATTTATCAGGTAAATTAATTAACACATTGATTTCAGATATTGAGTATAACTCCGGCTATTATTCAATAAGTTTTAACGGAAGTAATTTATCTTCAGGAATTTATTTTTACAATCTTGAAGTGAATGGAATTTCATACATTAAAAAAATGAGTTTGATTAAATAATTATGTCGGTGTGATTTTGAAAGAAATGGTCATCTTTAAAAGGCGCGGGGATGTATCATTTCAATCTCCCGGTGGCTCTCACGAGTCACCGGATTTTTTATCTATCTCAGGTGCGTTTTTTAAAATCTCATCTTTAATTTTAAACAAATATTCTTTAGCAGGTTCATACTCATTAGGGATCTCTCCTTCAAGTATCGCTTCTTCAATTTGTTTCTTAATAATTCCGACAGTTCTTGAAGGTTTAAGACCGCAAATTTCCATAATCTCTTCACCTTTAACAGGGGATTGAAAATTTCTTAAATTATCGCGTTCCTGAACATCAATAATTTTTTGTTCGACTATTGAATAATTATTTAAAATCCTTGAAACTTTGTTTGGATTTTTTGATGTAATATCAGCACGACAGAGTGTCAGTAAATCTCTTAACTCTTCTCCGGCATCAGCCGCAAGTCTTCTAATTGCTGAATCTGTAACTGAATCTCCGGAAAGCGGAATCGGTCGCAAGTGCATTCTCACTAACTTTTCAACATATGGCAACTTATCATTCGGTAATTTTAATCTCGAAAATATTTTTCTCATCATTCTGGCACCTTTCTCTTCATGCCCGTGAAAAGTCCAGCCGGTTCCTTCTATAAATTTTTTTGTCGCAGGTTTTGCGATATCATGAACGAGTGCAGCAAATCTAAGCCAAACATTATCTGTCATTTCAGAAATATTATCTACAACCTGCAAAGTATGGTAAAAGACATCTTTGTGATGAAAGTCCTGTCTTTGATCAATTCCCGCTAAATTAGAAATTTCGGGAAATATAACTTCCATCACACCTGTTTTATATAACAAATCCAAACCAATCGAAGGTTTACCGGATTCAAGAATTTTAAAAAATTCATCGGTTATTCTTTCCTGCGAAACTACAGAATCAGGTTTTAATCTGTCCTTCATCTTAACAATTGCCTTATAAGTATCACCTTCAATTCTGAAATTAAACCTTGATGCAAATCTAATTGCTCTCATAATTCTCAACGGGTCATCATCAAAAGTTTTTTCAGGTTCTAATGGAGTTTTTATAATTCCATTGTTCAAATCATTTAAACCGCCGAACAAATCAATTATATTTGAAGATTGATTTAAATTTACTGCGAGAGCATTAATAGTAAAATCACGTCTTGATAAATCATCTTTTAAATCTGAGTTTTCAATTTCAGGTTTTCTCGAATTTTTATTATAACTTTCTTTACGTGTTGAATTGAATTCTATTTTATATCCGTCTATTTCTATCATCGCAGTTCCAAATCTGCCGTATGAAGTTACAGTTTTTGTATTTAAAGACTTTGCACAAATTTGAGAAAAATTAATTGCATCACCTAATACAGCAAAATCAATATCTTTATCTTCAATCCCGAGTAATTTATCACGAACGTATCCCCCAACAAGATATATTTCAAAATTGTTTTTCGCGGCAATCTCAAATATTCCGGAGATAATTTTATTTTCGTTATTAAATTCCTTATCCGATATCATTATTCAATTTTATAAGTTGAATAGATTTTTCAACTTCTTTTATAATTTCAGATGCTATTTTTAATGCGGTCAGCCCGTCTTCAAGTGTAACAATTTCTTTTTGATTATTTTTTATAACTTCAAAAAATTTTTCCTGTTCATATTTCATCGGATTGATTTCTTTTATCGTAACTTTTTCTCTCTCAACTTTTTTATCATTACCCAAATCAAATGCAAAAATACTCTTCACTTCGTCGGCGTTTTTCAAATTATATATCACCGATTCTTTTGATAAAAAATCAATTGATATATATGCATTCTTCTGAAATATTCTCATCTTTCTCATTTTTTCAAGTGAAATTCTTGAAGCAGTTATATTTGCAACACATCCGTTTTCAAATCCGATTCTAGCATTTGCAATATCAATTGAATCAGTTAAAATTCCTACTCCGTTTGCATTTATATATTTAACTTTTGACTTAACAAGTTTAAGAATTATATCTATATCATGAATCATTAAATCCTGAATTACCGAAACATCCGCACCTCTCGGATTGAATTGTGCCAATCTGTGCGATTCAATAAACAACGGCTCAATTTCATATTTCTCGAGAGCGAGTATCGCAGGATTAAATCTTTCTATATGACCAACTTGAATTTTTTGATTTTCATTTTTTTTGAGTGCCAATAAATCTTCTGCCTGTTGAATCGTCTCTGTTACTGGTTTTTCTATAAATAAATGTTTTCCGTTTTGAATTATTTTCTCGGCAATTTCAAAATGTGATTTCGTAGAACTTACTACTATCAAAGCATCTGATTCATTAATAATATCATCTAAACTTTCATAACATTTGACTTTGTAAGAAGATGATATATTCTCTGATTTAATTTTATCTATATCATAAACTCCGGAAATCGTTATCTCCTTATCTGATTTTGAAATTTCTTTCAAAATTTTTAAATGCATTTCTCCGAGATGTCCCGTACCTATTATTCCTGTTTTAATCATTTAATATTTCTTTATCACTGTAAAATTGAGTTAAAAAAACCCCTAATATTGTTATACTTGCTCCTGTTATAAAATAAACCGACAATTTTTCACCTAATAGAAAATATGAAAATACAATTGTAACAATCGGTGATAAATTTGTTAAAGTTGCAAGTGTACTTATTTTTATAAATTTAGTTGAGTAAGAATAAATAAAATATCCCAAAAATGCTACAAATACAGAGAGATGAATAAATCCAATCACACCACCGAATGTTAATTTATCCAAATTAAAATTCGGTAAATCATAAATAAATAACGGAATAAATAAAATCATTCCCGCTATAAATGCCAATGTTGATGTTTTCAAAGATCCATATTTATCAATCATTTTTTTTGAAAGCGTAACATATATTGCCCAACTTGATACCGCAAAAAATAAAAGTATATTTCCTAAAAATAAATTGCTTTGCTGTTCAAGACTTTGAAGAAGACTTTCCCAAAAAATAATTACTATCCCTATAATTGTTAAAGAAATTGTAATTAATTTTTTAAAATTATATTTCTCGTTTTTAATATAAATGGAAATTAAGTATGCTATCATTGGAGTTAACGCATACATAACTCCGGAGTTCGATGCGGTTGACATTTTAATCCCGACAAGAAAAAAAAACTGATTAACAGGAATACACAATGCTCCCAACATCACAAGATATAAAATATCTTTTCTGTCAATTTTAAATGATATTCCTTTAACTTTGAAAAAAATAAAAAGTAAAACTGTCGCTAATCCGAATCTGAAAAAAGCAAGAGATAGGGGAGAGATCTCTGCCGTAACATATTTTGCGGCTACAGGTGTTAAACCTGCTGAAAATGTGAGATATAAAACTGTTAAAAATTTTTTCAAAGTTGATTAAATAAAAAACCCGCAAATGATTTTGCGGGTTTAACTCAGTAAAAGCAAAAAAAAATATTACTTGGTTTTTGCCTGCTCTATTGCTGCTTTAATTTTTGCTTTTCTTTTAACTTTGTTTTTTCTGTGCTTTCTTAAAGCGACTTTTTTTGGTTTGTTCATTATATTTATAGTTTAATTTTTTTTATGCAACTGTTACTTCTTTTTCAAGATATACATCCTGAATTACGTTTAAAAGTTTAACACCTTCTTCCATCGGTTTTTGGAATGCTTTCCTTCCGGAAATTAATCCCATTCCTCCGGCTCTTTTGTTTATAACTGCAGTCTTAACTGCTTCCTGTAAATCTGATTCACCTTTACCGGTTGAAGCACCACCTGAATTAATAAGTCCGTTTCTTCCCATATAACAATTAGCAACTTGATACCTTGTTAAATCAATCGGATTATCTGTAGTCAGTTTATCATATACATCTTTATGAGTTTTACCGAATTTAAGTGCGTTATATCCGCCGTTATTCTCCGGAAGTTTTTGTTTTATAATATCTGCTTCAATTGTGACTCCGAGATGATTTGCCTGACCTGTTAAATCTGCACTTACATGATAATCTTTATCACCTTTAACATTAAATGCTGAGTTTCTTAAATAACACCATAAAATAGTTACAAGACCAAGTTCATGTGCATAAGAAAATGCATCTGAAATTTCCTGAATTTGTCTTGCGGACTCGTCTGATCCGAAATAAATTGTAGCACCAATTGCTACAGCACCCATATCAAATGCCTGTTTTACATTTGCGAATAATATCTGATCATATTTATTCGGATAAGATAAAAATTCATTATGATTGATTTTTAAAATAAAAGGTATTCTGTGAGCATATTTTCTTGAAACTGATCCTAATACTCCGAGAGTTGAAGCAACTGCATTACATCCGCCTTCAAGTGCGAGTTTTACAATATTCTCCGGATCAAAATAAATCGGATTCGGTGCAAAAGATGCACCTGCAGAGTGTTCAATTCCCTGATCTACAGGCAGTATTGATACATAACCTGTTCCGCCAAGTCTTCCGTGATTTAATAACGACTGATAATTTCTCAAAACTGCGGCAGGTCTGTCTGTATCTTTCCAAACTCTGTCAATAAAATCAGGTCCCGGTAAATGTAACATCTCTTTTGAAATCGCTGTCGCTTTATAGGATAATAAACCTTCGTTATCTTTTCCTAAATATTCTTTTATTTTTTCTATCATTTAAAGTGTAATTTTTATTTTTATAAAATTATTGTTTTTATTTATGAAATATTGATTGATATTGTTTAGAGTTACGCTGCGTATAAACATTAATCCTGTGTTTTCTATAAAACTTGAAACAAATCCGCATTCTTTGAATTCTTCGTTTCCTTCTTGTGTGTAAAAAATTTTATCTCCGTTATTTATTTGTTCATCAGAATAAAATTTTTTCATTTGTTTTGGAATTTTGCCTTGCGAGTCAAGTCTTGCAATCACTTCCTGTCCTATATAACATCCTTTAGTAAATGAAATTAAATCTTTAAGTCCGCATTCCAAAGGATTTATTTCTTCATTTATTTCATTCGGAGCAACAGGAATAAGTCTCTCAATTCTGAATTTATCATATTCAGAATTACTTTCAGTAAAATCCGTTTCCTGTAAATAAATTTTTACTTCTTTATCAAAGAACAAATTATCAAAATAAGTAATTAAATTATTTTCATTATTAAATTCTGTATTTACGGATGCAATATCTTTTTTTATCCAATCAACTTTGACGTTACTTTTGATTTCATCAATAATTACGTCATCCATTATTATATATTTATCGAGATAATCCTTAACTTTATTCAAATAGATACCTGATGTCAATAAGTAAAAGTAATTTCTAAAATTAAGAATTGTAACAATATCAACAATTCTTCCTTTTTCATTTAAAAGAACAGTATTTACATAATTATTAACTTCGAGTGGATTTACAACATTAGTGCTTAATCTGTTTAATAAATCAAGAACATCTTTACCGCTCAGTTTAATCAGACCTTTCGAAAATGTAAAATGCATATCTTCAAATATACCTCTTTTAACCTCTTTTTTAAATGATAATTAAAACATCTGATTGAATTAAAAACTTATTAAAATATGGTATTAAAATATCGCAAAAGTGTAATGATATATTCATTTAAAATAATTTAATTAATTATTATCTTTAATGTTATTACAAATTAAAATTTATAGAGTTGAAACATAAATCTAATAAAGAAGATGCACTTTTGGCATTTTTTTACAATGCCCGTGATTATTTTGAAAAAAACAAAAAAGTTGTTTATGGTGTTATAACCGGAATTGTTGTGATAATTGCGATTACCGTGATTTATTTCAGCAGAAAAAATGTATCAATTGAAACTGCAGCAATTGAATTATCTAAGGTACAAGGTGTTTATGATGCGGGAAATTATCAGGCAGCAATAAATGGTGATTCTCTAAATACATATAAAGGATTATTATATATAGTAACCGAACACGGTTCCACTCCAAGTGGTGAACTTGCGACAATTCTTCTTGCAAACAGTTATTATTTCAACAGAGATTTTGCAAATGCAGAGAAATATTATAAAGAATACAGCGGAAGTAATGTTATTTTAAAAGCGGCTGCTCTAGCAGGTATCGCGGCAGTTTATGAAGCAAACAATAATCATATTGAAGCCGCTAAACAATTTGAAAAAGCAGCGACTTATAATAAAGATATCGCAGTAAATGATGAATATTTATATTACGCAATCAGAAATTACTCACAGGCAAAAGATAATGAATCTGTTCAGAGATTGATCAAGGTTTTAAAATCAGATTATCCTAAATCTGAATTTATTCAACAAGTAGAAAAATTTAACAGCTAATGAGTTTAAAAGATAAAATAAATGCGGATTTAAAAACTGCTATGCTTGAGAAAAAGGCTGAAGAACTTGAAGTACTCAGAGCCATCAGAGCAGAAATTTTAAAAATGGATAAATCCGGTTTAAACAGAGAAATGACTCCCGATGAAGAATCTCAGTTATTATCTAAACAGGTTAAATTGAGAAAAGAAGCAATTGAAATGGCTGAAAAAGCCGGAAGAAATGATATCGCTGACAAAGAAAAAAAACAAATTGAAATTTTGCAGAAATATCTTCCTGAGCAGATGTCTAAAGAAGATGCTGAAAAAATAATTGAAAAAATTATTGCTGATGTTGGTGCCGTTTCTGCCAAAGATAAAGGTAAAGTTATGGGATCTGTTATGAAAGAACTTAAAGGAAAAATTGACGGTTCTATAGTTCAGCAGATTGTAAATGAAAAGCTTCCTGCATAATAGTTGTATAAAAATATAACAA
>DOWN01000016.1 GCA_003519545.1 Bacteroidota bacterium | reverse complement strand
ATATCTCCCGATTTTAAAACGGAGATATTTTCAGAATCTGAAATAATTCGTAAATCATCAAAAGTTTTTTTGAGTGAATCTTTTTCAGATGTGACAGCAATAATTTTTTTGAATTTTTTAGAGAGAAAATCAATAATAAAGGATTTTAATGAGCCATGAACTCCGTTTAGGCAATAGGATTCCCCTGCTTCAAGTGAATTTAAAGCATTAAACTTTCCTGTGTTAAAAATTTTATTTTTTAGTTCGATCAAAAAATATTCATCTTTTTACGGAAATAATTTCATCCGTAAGAATTTTAAAATCATTAATACTTAACATTTCAGGTCTTTTGGATAAATCAAATTTTATTAAATTTATATCAATATTTTTATCATCAAAAAATTTTCGTAAAGAGTTTCTGAGAGTTTTTCTTCTTTGATTAAAAGAAGTCCTGACAACTTCGCGAAATAATTCAGGTTGAACCGGCTCTTCAACATTAATTTTAAAATCAAATGATACAACTGAAGAATCAACTTTAGGTTTCGGAAAAAAAACTGTACGTGGAACCGAATAGGCAATTTTCGGAATCGTGTATAAGTTAGTAAATATTGAAAGTATTCCGTATTCTTTTGAATTCGGTTCTGATTTTAATCTCATCGCAACTTCTTTTTGCATCATTAATGCTGATCGTGAAATGATTTTATGGTTTTCAAATAGTTTAAATAAAATCTGTGAAGTTATATAGTAAGGAATATTTCCGATAATTTTAAGTTTTTTTCCTGTAAATAATTTTGTTAAATCAGTTTTTAAAAAATCTTCACTTAAAATATTTAGTTTAACCCCATACTTATTTTTTAATTCTTCATAAACAAATTTATCAAATTCAATAGCAGTTAAATTGATATCAAGACTGACAAGATGTTCTGTCAAAGCCCCGTGACCGGGTCCTATTTCTAAAACTGTATCGCCATCTTCTATTTCAAGAAAAGAAATTATTTTTTTTGAAATATTTACGTCAGTTAAAAAATTTTGACCTAAAAATTTTTTAGGTCTGTATTTTTCGTATTTGTTCTTATTGTCCAACTTAACTAAATAACCGCTTCTGCTTCTATTTCTACGAGCATTTCTTTTACTACAAGTGCGTTCACTCCAACGAAAGTCTGTGCAGGTCTTAAGTCTTTAAAATATTCTCTGCAGGCAAGTGCTATCTCATCAAATTGTGTTACATTCGTTGAATAAATTCTTAACCTGACGATATGCTCCATATCAGCCCCAAAGTAATTAAGTGCTGTTTTTATTTTTTCAAGAATTATTTTTGTCTGTTTAAATGGGTCATCTATTCCTTCTATTTTATCTCCGATAACTGATGTTGTTCCGGAAATATATATATTGTTACCAACTTTAACCGCTCGGGAGTAACCAACCTGTTCTTCCCAGATTGTTCCTGATGAAAATTTTTCTCTCGGTGTCATATTTTTAAATTTAATTAATAAAATTTTTTATTTCATTTGATAACATTTCAATATCAACTTTTTCAATCGGGTGAAATGTATTTTCCAAAACTTTAAATTTTGCTCCATTAATCTTCCCTGCAACTGTGGAAGATTCATCAATAGTTACCATATTATCCTTATCCCCGACTGTTATTAAAACAGGAATGTCAATTTTACTTAAATCCTCAGTTTTAATTTCAGGATTATTACCCAAATTTATCATCATCTCCGCTGTTTTATTTAAAACTGATTTCCAGTTTTTTTCAGTATGTCTTTTTTTCAGGATGTCTGCAAATTTAGGAATTTTAGATTCTATATCTTCGGGATTCAACATAGAGGCTTCTTTCCGTGATGTTTCAGGATTCCAGTTGAATTTTGTTCCTAATGTAAAAATTTTTTTTATACAGTTATTTATCAGTGAATTACTGTTAATAACTGTATATAACGCAACATATCCTCCCATTGAATATCCGAAAATATTAATGTCCTGGAAATTTTGTTTCTTGAGAAATTCAATTAAATCCTTTGAAAACAAATCAATCGAAAAACTCTGAGGTGGAATATCTCCGCCACCGTGCCAGGTGAAATTAAATTTGTAAACCTCAAACTCATCAGTCAGGTTCTCTTCAAGATTTTCAAATTGTTCCTGAGATCCCAAAGCCCCATGTAAAATCAATAATTTATTTTTCACAAATATTATGAATTAAATTTTTTAATTACTTCTTTAAATCCGTCGCTCTCATCAAAACCGTAATCATGTCCATCAGGATTATAACCCATTGATTCAAAAGACCATAATATATAACCGGAAACCCCGTTTGAAAATTTCTTTTCAATATCAAGTTCAAGAATTTTTTTTCTGAGTTCTTTATGCTTTTTTTTGAATCCTACTTCACCAACATATATTGGTTTTTTTAATTCCTTAGATGTTTTATAATCAAATTTACTGTATATATTCCAAAGACCTCTTAGCGTAACAGGAAAGAAAAATAATCTGTTAAGTTTTGAAACAAAAAAATTCTGTATAGGTTTAGAAATAGCATCAAAAAACTTAGCAATTACTCCTGTAATTATTGAAGCAGTTTTTTTATCTTTAAACCTGAAATAAATATCCAACCTTTCGAATATACCTGCGTCATAAGAATAATCATGAACCGAAATACAATCAAGTGTATTAATGGAATATAACTCTTTAAATTTTTTATGATTAAAAACTGAAAAAACGGAACCGAGTTTATCACCTATTCCACCTATAGTTCCAAGTGATACTAATTGAAAAGGTGAAATATTTTTTATAATTGCTGAAACATCTTTCACAAAGTTTTTAAAAATTTCATAATCTGAAGTTTCAGGTTCATTAATCAGTTCCCACACCATAATCTCATCTCTGTTTTTAAATTCACTTATAACATTTTTTACATGAGAGAGATATTTGTTTTTATATTCATTCTTATACCATTCATCATCAATTTTATAACTTTGAAGAAATCCCCATCTGTCTGCAAGACAAAGAATTAACTTCATATCCAGTGATTTAATTTTATCACAAAGAAAATGAAGATCTTCATAGTTCACATCTTCAAAAGCCCAACACCTGATAACTTTAAATCCTTCGTTGGCTGCATTGTCCGTGAGTTTATCTATTAACTCCTTACCGGCGAAAGCAAGTCCATACATATTGCAACCGATAAACCTGAATGGTTTACCGGATAAAATAAAACTTCCGTTATTTATACTGACAAATGAGATAAATGAAAATTAATTTAAAGAAACTTTTTCAGGATTTAAAAACTGAATATCTTCTCTTTCGCCAATCTGTTGACGCCACATAGCATAATATAATCCTTTGATTTCAAGTAATTCATCGTGACTTCCTGATTCAACGATTTTCCCTTTTTCAAGTACATAAATACAATCAGCATGCATAATTGTTGAAAGTCTATGGGCAATCATAATAGTTATGTGTTCATCACTTTGCGAAACTTTTCTGATTGTTTTATTAATTTCTTCTTCAGTGATAGAATCCAGTGCAGAAGTTGCTTCGTCAAAAACTAATAAATTTGGTTTCCTCAGTAAAGCACGGGCTATTGATAATCTTTGTTTTTCACCACCGGAAACTTTCACACCTCCTTCACCTATCACAGTATCAAGCCCCTTATCCGCTCTGGCAAGCAGACTTTCACACTGTGCCTTTCTCAATACATCCATACATTCTTCATCTGTTGCTTTAGGGTTTACAAATAATAAATTCTCCCTTATAGTGCCGGAGAATAACTGTGTATCTTGGGTTACAAATCCAATTTTTTCCCTGAAAGCATCAAGGTCAATTTCCTGTGAAGAGATACCATTATATTTTATTTCACCTGTTTCCGGTTTATATAATCCGACAAGTAATTTTACAAGTGTAGTTTTTCCTGAACCTGAAGGTCCTACGAATGCAATGGTTTGTTTTATATCAACATCAAATGAAACATCACAAAGTGCATATCTTGAAGCAGATTTATGTTTGAAACAAACTTTGTCAAACGATAAATCATTCAGTTTATCAATTCTCACAGGATTTTCAGGTTTCTTCTCGGCAGGTGTATCAAGAATTTTTTTGAAATTTTCCAATGATACTTCTGTCTCACGGTAAATGTTAATTATATTACCAAGTTCCTGAAGTGGTCCAAAAATAAAAAATGAATAGATAAACAAAGTGAAGAACTGACCAACTGTAATTTGTTGAGTAAAAATGAAATACATCATCATCAGAAGAATGGAGGTTCTTATAAGATTTACAATAGTTCCCTGAATAAAACTTAATCTTCTAATATATTTAATTTTATTTAACTCGAGAGATAATATTTTATTTGTCGTTCCGTTAAGTCTGTCAATTTCCTGAGCGGAAAGTCCGAGAGATTTTACAAGTTCAATATTTCTGAGAGATTCAGTTGTAGAACCTGCGAGTTCTGTGGTTTCTTTTACAATTGTTTTTTGAGCAACTTTAATTTTTTTGCTGAGTTTGGAACTTAACAAACCTATAATCGGGATAGTTAAAAGATAAACTGGAGCAATTATCCAGTGAACAGTGAAAGCATAAATCCCGACGAAGATAATACCAACAAGAGATGTGAACAAAATATTAATCACAGTCATAATTAGTTTTTCAACATCAGTTCTCACTTTTTGTAAAACACCTAAAGTCTGACCGCTTCTCTGATCTTCAAATTCCTGATAAGGAAGTTCGAGAGAATGTTTTATTCCGTCTGAATAAATTTTTGCTCCTAACTTCTGAACAATTACATTGATAAAATAATCCTGAAAATTTTTTGCAATTCTGGAGACTAATGCCGCACCAACAGCAAGTAGTAATAACTGTATAACTCCCGTTAAAAACTGTTCGGTTGTATATTGGTCAAATTTGGTTGCATAGTTATCAATTACATATCTGAAAATAAATGGATCAAGCATTGAGAACGTCTGGTTAATAGTCGCTAGAAACAATGCAAGAGCGATGAGAGGTTTGTAATTTTTAAGGTAATTTAATAATAGTTTCATTAGTTATTAAAATAATCTATTTGAATTTAAAGAATAATTAACTTTTTTTTGCTTGAATAACGAGGAAGAAAGGGTATTTATTTGCTTTTTCAAAATCTTCGTGCTTGATTTTTTTGGAATTTTTATCCGGATAAGTTTCTTTAATTGACTGAATCGTAAATCCGTTTTTTATCAATCCGTTTATTAAATATTCAAAAGTATGATGGTAACTAATTAATTCCATCCCTTCCATCATTTTCCATTTATATTCTTTATTATGGTTATATGGATAAAGAATATATTCATTTCCTGATCGGGATTCTTTTTCTGTACACTCCATCATTGGGTGATGAATAGAAAAAATAAAATTACCACCTGATTTTAAAATTCTTTTTACTTCGCCGAATACTTTTGATAAATCTTTTATGTAATGCAAAGTTAATCCGCTTATCACTGTATCAAACATATTTTTCTTAAATGGAATTTTTTCTGCGGAACCCTGAAAAAAATTTATCTGCGGATAAGTCTTTTTTGCAATTTCAAGTAATCCCTCTGACATATCCAAACCTGTAACGGACTTTGGTCTATACTTTAATATTTTTTTTATAAATAAACCCGAACCACAACCGAGCTCAAGAATATTTTTATTTTTGATATGATTTTTTGATAACTCCAGCAATGAAGGATTTTCAATATGTTCATTCCAAAATCCTCTGATTTTATCAAGCCGTTTTTTATGATATTCTTTTGCAAATTTATCATAAATATTTTTTATGTATCTTTGTGAGTTCATTTATAAATATGGAAGAATTAACTTATTATTTAAAAGTATTTATTTCGGTATTTGTGCTGGTGAATCCGCTTGAAGGAATTCCATTATTTCTTAGTTCTACGGCATCAATGGATGCGGCTCAGAAATCAAAAATAGCAAAGCAAGCGGCTATAGGTGTTATTACGATACTTTTATTCACTTTGTTTCTCGGTAAACTTGTATTACAGTTATTTGCCATAACAATTCCCGCTTTTACACTTGCGGGAGGAATCATAATTTTTTTAATCGCTATCAAAATGGTTTTGGGAAATGATGAAGATAACCCAAACTCTCCTACACCTGTTAAAAAAGATATAGCAATCGTTCCACTTGCAACTCCGTTGCTCGCCGGTCCCGGACCAATCAGTAGTGTTATACTTTATGCGACTCAAAGCACAACAATTCTTGATTGGATTATGCTAACAATCGTTATATTTATAATAGGTATTGCCGTATATTTTTCACTTAGAGGTGCCGCAAAAATGCAGGTTTATCTGAAAGATAACGGAGTAAGTGTTATGACACGAATTTCCGGAATTTTAGTTGCCGCTATAGCAGTAGAAATGATTGTCTCAGGTCTTATCCAGATGATAAATTTATATAAATAATTATTTTAGTTTTACCCTGTGAAAATCTGACGGAATATCAACTTTAAAATTCAAAAAAGTATTTCCGGTAACAAACTTTGTATATGTAAAAATGAATGACTCTCCTTTGAATGGTCTGCTTACTGAAATCTTCTTTGCAAAAATCCCGTTTCCTGAATTAACATAATTGCTATACTGAACATTTAATGTAATTTGTTTTTTATTATTAATGTGAATAAATCTGTCAACATACATTTCTGTTTTATTCACATAAAATTTTCTGTAAGTGCCTTTTGCAGATAAAAACTGTAATACAATATAATCCCCTTCTTCTGTGTACCAGCAGGTATCAGTATCATATTTTCTGATTCTTGCACCTCCTGAAATAATATTCATTAGTTCATCAAACGTAACGGGAATTTTTGTAAGTGATGAAATATTTAATGCATTGGTTGTGCCTGTATATGCCTTATCATTTAAGTAATCCGCGAAAGTAAATTTTTCTCTGTTAAAATGTCCCGCTCCAACATCTATACCCATAGGTCCATCAATTTTAAAATACAAATCATCTTTTTTCTTTACAGAAACTACAATATCTGCTTCTTCCTGAATGTTACGAGTGTTAATTTTTATTAACCCTTCAGCAGAAATGTTATTAACCTCCAACCATTTTTCATTTACACTATTAATAGTCGCAATTACAAACTCCAGAACAGGATCGGGAACAACTTCCTGAATTTCTTCCGTTACTTGAGTAGAATCGGAAACTTCAGAGTTTTCAGAATTAAAATCTGTTGATTCATCAGTCTGTGCTAAAAGGAATAGAGGAGATAAAATAAAAAGAAAAAAGAATAATTTTTTCATATTTAAATTTATATAAATTAATGAAAATAAATTTAAAATGTAGTTAAATTTATATTAAAAAAATTTTTAATGAAATTCGCTTTATATTAAACCGATAATTTACATTATTATTCGTTTTTTAAATGGTTAATTTTGATATTATATGAAATCCGTTTCATTACATACTCTCGGGTGTAAATTAAATTACAGCGAAACCTCAACAATCTCTA
Source organism: Bacteroidota bacterium (assembly GCA_003519545.1). Taxonomy (GTDB): domain Bacteria; phylum Bacteroidota; class Ignavibacteria; order Tepidaquicellales; family Tepidaquicellaceae; genus UBA9002. The sequence continues at coordinate 23,236 of DOWN01000016.1, read as the reverse complement.
AACTGTTTGAAAATAAAGGTTTTCTCTTAAAAGAGTTTGGCGAGGAATCCGATATTTTTGTCTTAAACACATGCTCTGTTACTGAAAATGCCGATAAAGAATGCAGGCAAATTATCAGAGGTGTGCTTAGAAAAAATCCGGATACTTATGTAATCGTGACAGGATGTTACGCACAGTTGCAACCTCAAGAAATTGCTAACATAGAAGGTGTGGATGCTGTTCTCGGTGCTAATGAGAAATTCAGATTATTTGAATATATAGACAGTTTTGAAAAAAATGATGTCTCGTGTATTTTCCGATCCCCCGAATCTGAAATTTCAGGAATTAACGCTGCTTACAGTGCCGATACAGATTCAAGAACACGAGCATTTCTGAAAATTCAGGATGGGTGTGATTATAAATGTTCATTCTGTACAATTCCACTTGCAAGAGGTAAATCAAGAAGTCTTCCCATAAATGAAGTTATAGAAAACGCAAAAAAAATAATTGATGCGGGATATAAAGAAATTATTTTAACAGGAGTAAATACAGGCGATTATAATTATAAAAACGGTTCTGAATATAAACTCATTCATATTTTGTATGAGCTTGAAAAATTATCTCTCGAAAGGATTAGAATCAGTTCAATAGAGCCGAACTTGTTAAATGATGAAATAATAAATCACGTATCTAATTCTGAAAAATTTTGCAAACACTTTCACATCCCTTTACAAAGCGGGGATTCAGAGATATTGAAATTAATGAGACGAAGATATAATTCCGATTATTATAAAAATTTGATTTTAAAAATCAAAAATAAAATTCCGAACGCAGGAATTGGTGTGGATGTGATTACAGGCTTTCCCGGTGAAAGCGAAGTTCATTTTCAGAACACTTATAATTTTCTGGATTCGTTACCTGTTAGCTACTTACATACATTTACATATTCAGAAAGAAAAAATACTTACGCAATAAATCTTCCGGGTAAAGTGGATGTAGGAGAGAGAAGAAAACGAAGTGAACTTTTGAGAAGACTTTCAGATAAAAAACGGTTCGATTTTTATTCGGAATATTTAAATACAAACCAGAAAGTACTCTTTGAATCTAAAAAACCTGATAATTCAATTTCAGGATACACATCTAACTATATACGTGTAGTTTATACAGGAAATGAAATTTCAGAAAACGATATTAAAGAAGTAAAACTAACAGAGATAAACGGAATAAACCCGGTGAAAGTGGTTCCTGTAAAATGAAAAAAAATATTTTTATTATAAGACATACAGATGCGATTAATTTTTCAACAGGCACTGTTACAACTGATGATAAAAGATATATCACAGAAGCAGGAAGAAAACTCTCTCATGAGATTTTCAGCAAACTTAAAGATAAACTGACATCAACTGAATTAATACTTTCAAGTCCGTTAATCAGAGCAGTTCAAACTGCAGAAATATTTTCATCTGAGATAAATAATGAAATCGGAATTGAAATGAGAAATGAATTAAAACATTCATCTACATCTGAACTGGTAATAAATATGCTGGAAGAGTATCCTGAATATAAAACCATAACGCTTGTTTCACACGAACCTTTAGTTTCTTACTTAGTGTATGACTACACGGGGAGAAATTTTTCAAGCGGATTTTCAAAATCAGGAATTGCTTCTTTGACCTTTTCAGGAAATTCTAAAAACGCTGAACTGAACTGGTATTTCAATGCAGATACTTTAAAATTTTCATAATAAATTGATAACTTTATTAAATATAGAGAATCTGAATTTTCAATATCCCGGACAATCGTTCGGTTTGAAAAATATTTCCTTTGAAGTTAAACAGGGCGATTTCATAAGTATAACAGGAAGAAACGGTTCGGGTAAATCAACTTTAATAAAATGTATAACTGGAATTTTTTTTAATTATACAGGAAAGGTGATTTTCAATGATGAGGATATTAAAGAGATTGATAAAAAAAGTCTTGCTCAATATATGAGTTATCTTTCACAGAAAGGACTTGAAGATATTTTTGATATTAAGGTAAAAGATTTTTTACTTCTCGGCAGATTTCCTTTTAAAGATAAGTTTGATTTTTCATATTCGAAACTCGACAAAGAGATTGTAAATGATGTTATCTCAAAACTCAAACTTGAAGAGTATGAAAATAAAATTCTTAATAAACTCTCCGGAGGTGAAAGACAAAAATGCCTGATAGGGCTGTCACTTGTGCAACTTAATTTATCGAGAAATTTAAAAAATAAAATTCTTGTAATTGATGAACCGCTCACACATCTTGATATACATCATCAGAAAGAAATATTTGATATTTTAAATTCACTCAACAAAGAAAAAAATCTGACGATAATAACGGTAATACATGATTTAAATCTTGCTTTGAAATATACGAATAAAACTATGCTTTTAAATAATGGTGAGTTAATAAAATTTGACAAACCTGACCTCGTTTTAACAAAAGAAAATATTGAAAAATATTTTCTAACTGAAACAGAAATAGTAAAAATAAATAACAACAATTATATAGTATTATAAAATTATGGGATATAAAAAAATATTAGTAGAAAGTTACAATGCGACAAAAAAAGTAATTCTAAACCGACCTGAAAAGAGAAATTCACTTGATGAAGAAATGATTTTAGAATTGACATCTGTTTTTACCGAACTCTCTGATGATAAAAACACAAAATCAATAGTTATCTCCGGAGCAGGCGGAAATTTTTGTTCAGGATTATTTTTGGATTATTTACAAAAAATTTCCGAGTTTGATATTTTACAGAACAAAGAAGATTCTACCAAGTTTAAAAATATGTTGATGGCAATTTATACTTGTAAAAAGCCCGTAATTGCTCAGGTGGAAGGATATGCATTGGCAGGTGGATGTGGAATTGCATCTGTGTGTGATATTATAGTCGCTTCTGATGATGCACAGTTCGGATATACGGAAGTTAAGATTGGATTTATTCCTGCGATAGTGATGATTTTTCTTTTAAAGAAAGTAAGCGAAACTCACGCAAAAGATTTATTGCTTACTTCAAAATTTATAAATTCAGAAGAAGCAAAGAGAATCGGATTTATCAATTACGCTGTTAAAAAAGATGAGATTTTCAAATTCACAGAAGATCTTTGTGATAGTATTAATAAGTTACCTCTGAGTTCATTGATGCTGACAAAAGAGATGTTTAAAAATGTATCGAATATGAGTTTGGAATCTGCACTTGACTACGCGGTGGATTTAAATGCAATAACGCGAATGACCGAAGAATGTAAAAAAGGTGTTTCAGGATTTTTAAACCGTAAATAAATGGAATTATTAACTGACAAATATTTAGAGGTATATGAAAATGAATTAAAAAACTTAATTCAAACCGGAATTGAAAATTTAAAACAGAAAAATGAAATCAATGATTTTAGTTTTATGATTGAATCTTCTGCTGTATTTTCATCAAACATTGAAGGAAATACAATTGATTTTAATTCATTTAAAAATCTAAAAAACGACCTTAAAAAAAATAAATCTAAAGAATTAAGTGAAATTGAAAATTTAATAAGTGCTTATGGCTTTTCAAAAAAAAACGAACTTAACGAGAAAAATTTTCTGAATGCTCATAAAATTTTATCAGAAGAAATACTGATAAAATCGAAACAAGGTTTTTACCGTGAAGAATCGGTTGGAATTTACACACCAGAAGGATTGATTTATTTAGCAGTCGAAGCGGAATTTGTAAAAAATTATATGAGCAACTTGTTTACTGAAATTGAAAAATTGCTTAAAACTGATTTACGTGAAACAGAGATTTTTTATTTTGCTTCAATGATTCATTTAAGATTAGCACAGATACATCCTTTTATTGATGGAAACGGAAGAATAGCGAGATTAACAGAAAAATGGTTTCTATCAAACTTCCTGAAAGATTTGGCTTGGTTTATACAGTCAGAAAAATATTATTTCAATAACAGAAATCAATATTATGAAAATCTTAACTTAGGACAGGATTTTTATAATATTGAAATGGATAAGTGTATGAATTTTTTAAATATGTTACCAAAAAGTTTAATAAATTAATATGTCAAAAGTTCAAAACAAAAATAATCAACCGGAAAAAAAAGATTATTCAAAAATTATTTTTTCAGTTGTTATTGTGGCGGCATTAATTGCCGTTTTATATTTTACGGTTTTTAAAAAAGAAGAAAAACCGGTTTTAAATATAATCAATCAACAACAACAGCAACAACAACAGCAATCACAAAACCCATTAGATAAAGGTCCAATGACAGATACTGTTTTTACAAAAGAAGGTGAAATAAAATTTTTAAAAGCCGGGTCAGGAAATTTATTATTAAAGATTGATACAGAAATTTCAGATGACAACATTGAAAGGGCACAAGGATTGATGTTCAGATCAACGATGAAAGATACTGAAGGTATGATTTTTTTATTTCCAAATGAAGAAATTCAATCATTTTGGATGAGAAATACAAAATTACCACTTGATATAATTTATGTTGATAAAGATTTTAAAATTGTAAAAATTTATAGAAACACAACACCGTTTAGCACTGTGTCTTTACCTTCTAATAAACCCTCAAAATATGTTGTAGAAATAAATGCAGGTCTTACGGAAAAATATAATATCAATGAGGGCGATAAGATAGAATTTAAGCCGTCTAAATAAAGGTTTTTGAGGAAAATTCTCTAATACTTTATAATTGTTTATAATTATACTTAATACTATTTTTGATTAAAAATAAGGATATGAAATTAAAATATATATTCCTGTTAATAACAGGTTTTTTATTTACAGTAAATTTTTCAGGTTGTGGTTATAACGACCTGGTGACTCAGGAAGAAGCAGTAAATTCTGCATGGAGTCAGGTTGAAAATCAATATCAAAGAAGAGCCGATTTGATTCCTAATTTGGTAAGCTCTGTCCAGGGAGTTGCTGATTTTGAAAAATCAACAATGACTGAAGTAACTGATGCGAGAAGTAAAGTTGGCAGCGTGAATATAACGGCAGATGATTTAAGCGACCCTCAAAAATTCCAGCAATTCCAGCAGGCACAGGATCAGTTATCAAGTGCCTTATCAAGATTGCTTGTAGTTGCTGAAAACTATCCGCAGTTAAAAGCGAATGAAAATTTTCTGCAACTTCAGTCACAGTTAGAAGGAACAGAAAACAGGATTGCAGTTGAAAGAAGAAGATTTAACGAAGTAGTTCAGCATTATAATACATCAGTGAGAAGTTTTCCAACATTGATAATTGCAAAAATTTTTGGATTTAATGAAAAGCAATATTTCAAAAGTCAGGAAGGTTCAGATAAAGCACCTGATGTAAAATTTGATTTCAAAAACGAAAAAAAATAAAATACTGTGCAAGCCGTAATAATGGCAGGTGGTTTTGGAACAAGACTGAGACCACTCACGAATGATATTCCTAAACCAATGGTTCCGGTTGTGAATAAACCGATGCTTGAGCATATTTTTAATCTGCTCAAACTTCACGGGATTACTGACTATGTAATGCTCTTATATTTTATGCCCGAAAAAATTAAAAATTTTTTTGGCGACGGAAAAGAATATGGTGTCAACATTAGGTATATAATTCCTGATGCAGATTACGGAACTGCCGGTGCTGTGAAATTTGCCGAAGAATTTATTGATGATAAATTTATTGTTATCAGCGGTGATGTTTTAACAGATTTTAATTTAACTGAAGTTGCAAAATTTCATAACGATAAAAATGCAACTGCAACAATAAGTCTTTACTCCGCTGAAAATCCTTTACAGTTTGGAATAGTTCTGACTGATGAACAGGGAAAGATTATCAGGTTTCTCGAGAAACCTTCTTCGTCAGAAGTTTTTTCTGATACAATCAATACAGGAATATATTTTTTTAATAAAGAAATTTTTAATTTCATTCCTAAAAATGAAAACTTTGATTTCTCCAAAGATTTATTTCCAAAATTGTTGAATGAAAATATTCCCTTATACGGACACAGATGTGAAGGTTACTGGAGAGATGTCGGAAATCTTGAAGAATATATTATTGCAAATCTTGAAGCACTCAAAGGTGATTTGGATTATATAAAAGAAGCAGATAAAAACGGAAACTGCTTTGGGAAAAATATTAAAATTGGAAATAATGTAACAATTGAAAACAGTATTATTGGTGATAATTGCATTATTGGAGATGACAGCATAATCAGAAATTCAGTTCTTTGGAAAAATATAAATCTTGATTCAAAAGTATCATTATTATTTGATGTAATAGGTAATAACTGTAACTTTGGACAGAATACGAGAATTAATGATTATGTATTCATCGGTAATAACTGTGACTTTGGAAAAAATGTTTTTGTAAGTTCAAGTTTAAGAATTTGGGATAATAAAAAAATTGATAACAATGCAAAGATAACGAAGAGTTTAATTTATGAAGATACATTTTTTAATGAATTATTTATCGAGTCGAGAATTTCCGGTTTATCAAATCTTCAGGTAAACCCTGAGTTTGCCGCTAAACTTGGTTCTGTATATGGAGCATTTGTTGGAGAGAACAAACGAATTTTAATCGGCAGGGACATAGATGATATTTCGAATATGATAAAACGTGCCATATCAAGCGGGTTGTTATCTGCGGGTATTGATGTATTGGATTTACAAGTGATACCGATACCGATGTTAAGACAGGAACTTAAGAGTGGATCTGGGTCAGGAGGAATTTTTGTAAGAAAATCTCCATTTGATAAAGCAACAACCGACATAATATTTTTTGATAAAGATGGAAAAGACTTATCAAGTAATAAAACAAAGTCAATCGAAAGATTATTCTTTTCGGAAGAGTATCAGAGAGCCGCGTTTTATGACGTAGGCGAGATGACATTCCCGGAAAGAACGAATGAAAAATATAAAAGTTTATACTTAAGTAAACTGGATGTAGAAGCAATCAGGAAGAAAAAATTTAAACTTGTTATTGACTACAGTTACGGAATAACGGCTACAATTTTTCCCAATATACTCGGTGAATTAAACTGTGAAATTGTTTCTCTCTCAGCTCACCTTGATAAGGAAAAAATTACGAGGTCTGTTGCAGAGTTTAACAAGGCATTTGATAATTTCACTTATGTAATTAAATCACTTGATTACGATTTAGGGTTTATGATAGACGCAGGCGGAGAAAAAATTTGGCTCGTTACCTCAGACGGAGTTAAACTTGACGGTCACAGATTTCTTGTGCTTGTTCTCAAAATGTTTTTGATGGCAAATCCCGGAATAAAAAAAGTTGCAGTTCCGGTTCAGGCAACGAATGAAGTTGATTTGGTTGCAAAAGAATTTGGAGTTGAGGTTGTGAGAGTGAAAGATTCTCATTATGCAATGATGGCTGCGTGTGATGATAAGGATGTAAAGTTTGTCGGTGGGGTGATGGGCGGCTTTTTATTTCCTGAGTTTTTATATGCAACAGACGGAATGTTTTCTATCGCAAAAATTTTAGAACTGATTGCAAAATCAAATGTAAATTTACAGGAACTTGATAAGACAACTCCTCATCTTTATATGGAAAAAGAAAATCTCAATTGCCCTAAAGAAGAAAAAGGCAAAGTGATGAGAAAATTTATGGAAGAGAATATTGATAAAAAACAATTATTGATAGACGGAGTTAGAATTATGTTAAGCGAAACTGACACAGTTTTATTTATTCCTGATAAAGACAGAAATATAATTCACTTAAATGTAGAAACTGATAATAAAGAGAAATCTATAAAACTACTGAATGAGTATAAAGAAAAAGCATTAAAATATATACCGGAGTAAAACAATTATGAAAATCAGCGAAATATTAAACGAAAAAATTATCTCAATTGATTTGAATCCGTCTGACAAGACGGAAGCAATCAATATGATGGTGGATTTGGCAAACAATTCCGGTAAGATTATCGATCTGGAAAAAGTGAGAGAGTGTATTTTTGAAAGAGAGAAAATCGTATCAACAGGCGTCGGTAAAGGATTTGCTGTGCCTCACGGAAAAACTGACGAAATATCAGATGTTGTTGCGGCATTTGGGATTACAAAAAACGGGATTGATTTTGATTCAATAGATTCAGAGCCGGTAAAATTTATTTTTTTATTGGTAGGCAAAGACAGTTTACTTAATGCACATATAAAACTCTTAAGCAGAATTTCGAGATTAATGAATAAAGAAGATTTCAGGGATAAATTATTACTCGCAAAAACACCTGCAGAAATTCTGAAGTTGTTTAAAGAAGAAGAACAAAACCTCATAGACATTTAACTACAACTAAATGATAATATTCCGGATAAATTATAAATATATAATTGGTATTTTTATTTATCTGATTTTTTTTCAAAATTTAACACAAGCCGGAGTGAACAACGAAACTCATTACACAATATCATTTTTACAACCTCAAAATCATTATGTAAATGTTGAGATGACATTTGACTCGCGAGGAGAAAACGAAGTCTCCGTTTCTCTTCCGGTATGGACACCGGGTTCATATATGATCAGAGAGTTTGCACGACACATTGAAAAAGTAAATGCATATACATCTGATAATTCCCCATTAGAAATTTTTAAGACAAATAAAAACTCCTGGAAAATAATAACAAACGGTCCCGGTAAAATTTCAGTTAAATACAGAGTTTATTGCAATGAACTTACGGTAAGAACAAGTCAGGTAAATATTGATAATGCATTCCTGAACGGATCTAATATTTTTATGTTTGTCAGAGGCAGACTTTCAGATAAATGTGTGTTAAAAATAAATCTACCAAAAAACTGGAAAAATATTTCAACCGGGTTGAAAAAAATATCAAATGATTTATATGAATCAGATAATTATGATGATTTTATTGATTGCCCTATAGTAGCAGGTAATCAGGAAATTCTTGAGTTCACTGTTTCCGGAAAAAAACATTTTATCTGTATGGCAGGAAAAGGAAATTATGAGCCCGCTAAGATTATAAGTGATTTCAAAAAAATTGTTGAAGTACAGGAAAAATTATTCGGTGATTTACCTTATAATGATTTTACTTTTATAGTAATGCTTGTTCAGGCAGGTGGAGGCGGACTTGAACATAAAAATTCATTCGCTGTAATCGCCGACAGGAATTTATTTGATAAACCTGAAAGATACAGAAGATTTCTCGGATTGATATCTCATGAGTTTTTTCATACATGGAATGTGAAAAGAATTCGACCCGAAGTTTTGGGACCTTTTAACTACGATTCAGAAGTTTATACAAAAATGCATTACGTAACTGAAGGCTGGACAAGTTTTTATGACAATGTGTTGCTGAGAAGAGCCAAAATTTTTAATGATGAAGAATATCTTACAATGTTTGAAAATGAAGTGAACGATATTATGAGATTTCAGGGAAGGTTCAAACAATCCCTTGAAGAATCAAGTTTTGATAACTGGATAAAATATTACAGACAGGATGAAAATTCAAAAAATTCTCAGATTTCATATTATACAAAAGGTGCACTCGTAGCGTTTTTACTTGATATGGAAATTATCAAAGCCACAAATGCTGAAAAATCTCTCGATGAGGTTTTAAAATTATTGTATGATGATTACAAAAAGAATCCTTCAAAAGGTTATACTGACGGAAGAATAAAAGAACTTTCTGAACAGGTTTCCGGAATTAATATGGATAATTTTTGGAGAGATTATATTGCCGGAACAAAAGATTTACCGCTTAAAGAATATCTGGAACTTGCAGGAGTTGAACTTATTAATACGACAGCAGATGACAAAATTACTTTGGATGTTGAATATACTTATATAACTGATTCGGTTATAATGATTAATAAAGTATATGAAGGAGGCAGCGGATATGCTGCAGGATTGAATTTCCGTGACAAGTTGATTTCAATTGAAGATGAGATGGTAACAAAAAATAATTTGCAGTCTGTTTTGGATAAATATAATATAGGTGATGAGATTGAAATAAAAATTGACAGAGACGGACTTGAAAAAACTGTATCGGTGATTTTAAAAACAGGTTTACCCAGATATAAAATGAAAATAATGGATAACCGTTCCGATTCACAGTTAAAATTTTACAATAAATGGATATACGGTTAATTTAAAAAAATAAATTCATATGCCAAAAAAATACGTTTACTACTTCGGAGGTGGAAAAGCAGACGGCAACTCCACAATGAAATCTCTTCTTGGAGGCAAGGGTGCGAATCTTGCCGAGATGACTAACATCAAACTTCCTGTGCCTGCGGGATTTACAATAACTACCGAAGTCTGTACGTATTATTACGCCAACAAAAGAAAATATCCTAAAGAACTTGAGAAACAGATTAAAGATGCTTTGGCTAAAGTTGAAAAACAAATGGGTTCGAAATTTGGAGATGAAAAAAATCCATTACTCGTAAGCGTAAGATCAGGAGCAAGAGCGTCTATGCCGGGTATGATGGATACCGTTTTAAATTTAGGACTTAATGATAAAACTGCTCAGGCATTAATCAATAAAACAGGAAACGAAAGATTTGTTTATGATTCATACAGAAGATTTGTTCAGATGTATGGAGATGTCGTAATGGATTTGAAACCGAAAGATAAAAATCAGGAAGATCCGTTTGAAAAAATAATTGAACACAAAAAACAAAAACTCGGAATAAAACTTGATACAGATTTTTCAGTTACTGATTTAAAGGAACTTGTAAGTGAATTTAAATCAGCAATTAAAAAAGAAACCGGAAAAGATTTTCCCGCTGACCCGATGGATCAGTTATGGGGTGCTATTGGAGCGGTGTTTAACTCATGGATGAATGACAGAGCGATTGTTTACAGAAAATTAAATGATATACCTGAAGAATGGGGAACTGCCGTAAACATTCAATCTATGGTGTTCGGAAATATGGGAGAGTCTTCAGGGACAGGTGTTGCATTTACAAGAAATCCTTCAAACGGCGACAATGAATTTTACGGTGAATATCTTATGAATGCTCAGGGTGAAGATGTGGTTGCGGGAATCAGAACGCCTCTGCCAATTTCAAAACTAAAAAAAGAAAATAAAAAAATATATGACCAGTTAGAGAAGATTAGAAAAATTCTTGAGAAGCATTACAGAGATATGATGGATATAGAATTTACTATACAGGAAGAAGTATTATATATGCTTCAGTGCAGAGTCGGTAAAAGAACAGGGTATGCCTCCGTTAAGATTGCTGTTGATATGGTAAAAGAAAAATTAATCAATGACAAAGAAGCAATTTTAAGAGTTGACCCGGAACAGTTAAATCAATTACTAAGACCTATATTTAATGAAAAAGAAAAAAATGTTGCCATCAAAAACGGTAAGTTATTGACGAGAGGTTTAAATGCGGGTCCCGGTGCTGCTGCGGGTAAAGTTTATTTCAATTCATTTGATGCCGTCAATGCAGCCGCAAGAGGTGAAGATGTAATTCTTGTCAGAATTGAAACTTCACCTGAAGATATAAGAGGAATGAATGCATCCGAAGGTATTTTAACTTCAAGAGGCGGAATGACTTCTCACGCGGCACTTGTTGCCAGACAAATGGGTAAAGTTTGTGTGGCAGGTTGCGGTGATTTGGAAATTGATTACCTGCTTAAAACGATGAAAGTTGAAAATAAAGAGATGATTGTAAGAGAAGGTGATTATATTTCAATTGACGGATCAACAGGAGAAGTTATAATAGGTAAACTTGAACCAAAACCTTCTGAAATTTTACAGGTATTAATTGATAAAACATTAAAGCCGTCTGATTCTGTTACATACGGTTATTACAAAACATTTATGAACTGGGTTGATAAACACAGAAGATTAAAAATCAGAACAAATGCCGATCAACCCGATCAGTCAGCAAATGCAATTGCTTTCGGTGCAGAAGGTATAGGGCTTTGCAGAACTGAACATATGTTTTTTGGTGGAGACAGAATAGATGCTGTGAGAGAAATGATTCTCGCTTACAGTGAAATAGGAAGAAGAAAAGCACTTGAACAGATATTGCCTTTTCAGAGAGATGACTTTGAAGGAATATTCAGAGTTATGAAAGATAAACCTGTAACTATAAGAACACTTGACCCTCCACTACACGAGTTTTTACCAAAGACAGAAATTGAAATGAGAAAACTTGCCGATAAGATTGGCACAAACTTTGAAGAGATAAAATATAAAGTTGACTCATTGCATGAGTTTAATCCGATGCTCGGACACAGAGGTTGCCGGCTTGGAGTTTCATTTCCTGAAATTACGGAAATGCAGGCGAGGGCTGTATTTGAAGCGGCGGCTAATGTCATAAAAGACGGAATAAAAGTTAAACCTGAAATTATGATTCCACTGGTGAGTCATATAAATGAATTTAAAACTCAGGAAAATGTAGTTAGAAAAGTTGCAAGCGAAGTGATGAAAGAAAGAAAAGTAAAAATTAATTATATGGTAGGTACTATGATTGAGATTCCGAGAGCAGCACTCACGGCATCGCAGATTGCTTCATCAGCACAGTTCTTTTCATTCGGTACTAATGACCTTACTCAAATGACTTATGGAATTTCGAGAGATGATTCGAGCCATTTTTTACCTAAATATCTTGAGAAAGATATTCTCGAAAAAGATCCGTTTGTAACTGTTGATGTGGATGGTGTTGGTATGTTAATCAGATTTGCTGTCAGAGAAGGACGGGCTGTAAGAAAAGATTTAAAAGTCGGAATATGCGGAGAACATGGTGGCGATCCTGAGACAATAGATTTTTGTGAAAAGATAGGTTTAGATTACGTCAGTTGTTCACCGTTCAGAGTTCCTATAGCGAGACTTGCGGCTGCAAGAGCATTTATAAAATCAAAACATAAAACTAACAATTAACATTTAATACAAGTTGAAAATATCTGTTTCAATATTTTTATTATTGATTAGTGTTAATTTTTATTTTACTGAATTATATGCCGATTCTACAAAATCTAATTTACAGATTACCGATTTTATAAATAAAGCAAACGGATTGATTCAAGGTGAAATAGTCAAAGCCGAAAGAAAATTTAAATCAGGTAAAGGTTATTGGGAAATTAAAATGATTGCAAAAGACGGTGGTGAAATTAAATTTGAATTTGATTTAAAAAACGGAGAATTGATGGAAGCAGAATCCTCAGATGGTCCGTTTAATTACAACTTAAATCCTCATTCTAAAAATATAGATTTACAAACCGCAAAAAGTAAAACAGAAACTGAACTTGAAATGAAAATTATGAAGTGGGAATATAAACCTGTAAAAGAAAAATGGGAATGGAGATTTTGGTATTTAAATAAAACCGGTGTTCCGCAACTCAGAGTGGATGCGGAAACCGGTGAATTCATTACTTCAGGTAGAAAATAATTTATAAAACATAATTAAAATAATACTCCTTAATAACTTCATCTCTCAAACTTAAAGCAACAGGGCAAGTTTTAGCAATCAACTCTAATTCACTTCTTTTATCTTCAGGTATTGACATAGGTAATTCATAAAATATTTTTATCTTCTCTATTTTTCTCGGAATTGTTGTTGTCATATATTTTTCAACTCTGAGTTTTGTACCTGCCAAATTAATATTTTCCGGATCGGGATTTTTTATATCCATAGTCGTAATACCACAAACTCCGAGTGAAGTCGCAAGTAAATCCGTCGGAGAAAATGCTTCACCTTTGCCTTTATTATCAAGCGGTGCATCCGTATTGATTACACTGTCACTCGGCAAGTGTTTTGCTTCGCAATGAAATCCTCCTTCATAGTATATATCAATCTGAACCATAACTATTTTATTAAAGTCATCATTTTTGTTTCTGTAAAATTACCTGATTTTAATTTATAAAAATACATTCCGGAAGGTAAACCGTTTGACTTAAAATTATATTCATATTCACCTGCGTTTAATTCGCTGTTAATAAGTGTCGAAATTAATTTCCCGGAAATATCATATACTGATAAATTTACAACTCCTTTTGAAAATACAGAAAATGAAATTTTAGTTTCAGGGTTAAATGGATTTGGATAATTTTGATTTAATTTAAAATCACTTATTACTCCGTTTACCTGAGAAATATTTGTCGGAATTGATAACGGGAAAAATAATACGGTGTTTGTATTTGCACTTGGAACAACAAGAGTATCGGTCCATCTGTTCACATATATATCAGCCGGATTTGAAAATCCGCTTGCGACTACGAAAGCAGGAAATGAAAAATTAATATCATATCTTACTACTGAACCTGTTGAAGAATAAACAGAAATATAAACGTGATCATTTCTGTCAAGTTTAATTCCGTCAAGATTTGCATAAGGAGTAGTTATGAGTGTACTGACAGATGTTGAATCACTTATTGGAACTCCCATAATAACAGCATTTGCTCCCCAAGAACAAACTAAAACTCTGTTTCTTGCTTTATCCACATAAACACCGTTTGGTTGTCTTGGGAGATTAGCCCAAGCATTTGATTCGCCGTTATTTAAATTTACTTTATATATTCTTGCATTCAAACCTGATGCAAAGTTTGAAGCGTATAAAATTCCGGTAGTTGAATCAATCGCAATACCGTTCAAAAAAGTTGCACCTGTTACAGTATCAAGAAATACCTGTGTTCCGGTTGCAATGCTATACCCTCTGATTCTGTTTCCATTGGCTACATAAATATTTCCGTTATAATATGTCACACCATAAATTGAAGAACCGACAGTTGCAAAGTCTGTTACAGTTCCCGAAGGGTCTCTTTTAACAATTTTTTGTGAAAGAGTGTTAGAAATGTAATAATTTTTTCCGACAGGATCATAAGTTACACTTTCAGGATTTGAATATTGTGAAAATGAATTTGATGATATAATCAGGGAAATGATTACAGTAAATAGAAGTTTCATAATTTAGTTTTTGTTAATTTCGGATTTTGCTTTTTTTAGATTTCTTATCCATCCGGTATATTTTGTGCGTTTAACCGGAGTTCCTGAAAAAGTTTCGTTAAAATCTTTTTCAGTGTAATTTAATAAATCATCAAATGATTTATTAGTTAATTCTTCACGGGGAAAAAATAAATTTTCATCTGTAAAAACTCCTTTTGAATTATAAGGGCAAACCTCCTGACATATATCACATCCAAAAATCCATCCGTTTAAATTTAAATCATCCGGAATTTCTCCTCTGTTTTCAATTGTCTGGTATGAAATGCAAAGATTCGCATCAAGTTTATACTCATCATACAAAGCACCCGTCGGGCATTCAACCAAACACAATCTGCAATTCTTACACATATCTTCAATTGGTTCATCGTACTCTAATTCCATATTGATTAGAATTTCAGACAGAAAAAAGTAACTGCCTAAATCAGGATTTATTACATTTGTGTTTTTACCCATCCAACCAATACCTGATCTCACAGCCCAAACTTTATCCATCATAGGACCATCGTCCACATAGAACTTAGTCTTAATTTCAGGAGAGAGCAATTCTATATCTTTACAAATTTGTTTAAGTTTGGATTTTATAATTTTATGATAATCACGTTTTCCCCAAGCATATCTGGAAATTCTTGGTAAGTTTGAGTCATCTGAGTGTAAGACAGGAGTATCATATAACAATGCAAGAGAGATTATAGATTTAACATCGTTCATAACTAAAAAAGGATTAACTCTTTTTTCGATATTATTTTCCATCCATTTCATCGTAGCGTTTTTTTTATCCTTAATCCAATTCTCAAGATATGATTTTTCACTTTTTAGAATTTCAGGTTTTGAAAATTTAACAAGACTAAATCCTGAATCTTTGCATATTCTGACAATACTGTTTTTTAGATTATTTCCGGTCACTTAGAAAAATTAAAATTCAAAATTAAAAATTCGGAAAGATGGTTTTTTAATATAAATATATTCGCCTTCTATTTTGTAATCAAAAATTCTGAGTTTACATCCCTTACCGTGAGGTTGTTCGCCTGTTTTTAAATTAAACCTGAAAGCATGAATCGGACAGACGACATACTCATTATCTTCAATATAACCTTGATACATAAGTGGTGAATGATTATGCGGGCAAAAATTATCAACGACATAAATTACATCCTGAACTTTAAAAATCGCAACTTCAGTTTCTTCATCAAGTTGAAATAATTTTCCCCGTTTATTAAAAATTTCGGAAACCTTAAATGATTTAACATACTTACTCATTATACAATATAAAAGATTTAAATAAACAAAAAAGGTGAGATTTTAAGATTAATGCGTGTAAACAAAAAAGGCAGGATTAACCTGCCTCTTGTTTTAATTTTTCGGTTAGTCTTTTGAAGGACCTGGTTTTGGTAAGAGTGCTTTTCTGGAAAGTTTAAACTTGCCTTGATCATCAATTCCTATGAGTTTAACATTTACTTCCATTCCCATTTTTAAAACATCACTTACTGCTTTTGTTCTTTCGTGTGCAATTTCTGAAATATGAAGTAATCCTTCTTTGCCCGGTAAGAACTCAACAAAAGCACCAAAGTCTTTCATACCTTTAACAATTCCTTCATAAGTTTTCCCTACTTCTGGAACTTCTGTCATTCTTGAAATCATTTTTCTCGCAATATCTGCGGATGTAGGAGAGACTGCTGCAATTGTAATTTTTCCTGTATCATCAATATCAACATCAGCACCGCTTGTTGCGATAATGTTTTTAATATTTTTTCCACCCGGACCGATTAACATACCAATCATATCAACAGGAATTGTCATCGAGAATAAATGAGGTGCATATTGTGAAATATTTTCTTTTGGTTTCTCAATTGTCTGATTCATAATTCCAAGAATATGTAGTCTTCCATCCTTTGCCTGTGCAAGTGCTTTCTCCATTATATCAAATGAAATTCCCTGGATTTTTATATCCATTTGAATCGCAGTAATACCGTCAACTGTTCCAGCAACTTTAAAATCCATATCACCTAAATGATCTTCATCACCTAATATATCAGATAGAATTGCAGTTCTGTCACCTTCTTTAATCAAGCCCATTGCTATACCGGCAACAGGTTTTTTTGTTGGAACACCTGCATCCATAAGAGCAAGAGAACCTGCACAAACTGTAGCCATTGAAGATGATCCGTTCGATTCAAGAATATCAGAAACAATTCTGATTGTATAAGGAAATTCTACATCATCAGGCGTCATATTTTTTAATGCTCGCTCTGCTAAGTTTCCATGTCCGATTTCTCTTCTGCCTGGTCCCGGTCTTCCGCCTACTTCACCGGTGCTAAACGAAGGGAAGTTATAATGTAACATAAATTTTTTAGTCGTATCAATTTTTGTACCGTCTATTATCTGTTCATCTCTTTTCGTTCCGAGTGTTACGGTTGTTAAACTTTGAGTTTCACCTCTTGTGAACAACGCTGAACCGTGCGTTCTTGGCAGAACACTAATTTCACAGTTTATATTTCTTATGTCTCTTGTTGTTCTTCCATCCAGTCTTTTATTTTCATTTAATATCATCTCTCTCATTTCATAATACTCAATATCATTTATTGTGCTGTGAATTTTATCCTGTAACTCGGGATATTTTTCAAGTAAAGTTGATTCTGCTTTTTCGTGAATTTCTTTGTTTCTTGCTTTTCTTTCTTCTTTGGTCAATACTCCTCTTTGCCATGCTCTTATATCTTCAAGCACAAGAGATTTAACTTCAGAAATTAACTCATTGTTAGATTCAGGAGTTGCTACTTCTCTTTTCTTCACATTAATTTCTTTTGCGAATGACTCCTGAAATTCACATAATATTTTTATATGAGAGTGAGCAAAGTTAAGTGCTTCCATAAATTCAGTTTCTGAAATTTCCTTTGCTTCACCTTCCACCATAAGAATTGAATCTTTGGTTCCCGCTACTGCTATTTCATAATCACCTGCTGAAACCTGTTCGCTTGTTGGGAATACAATCAGTTCACCGTTAACTCTTGTAACACTTACTTCAGAAACGGGAGTTGAAAAAGGAATATCGGAAATTAATAACGCGGCTGATGAACCGATGCAACCTATTACGCCTGCATCAAAATCACCTTCACTGGAATATAAAGTTGCTACTACCTGTGTTTCGCATAAATAATGTTCAGGAAACATAGGTCTGATAGGTCTGTCTATTAATCTTGAGTTAAGAACTTCTTTATCGGATGGTCTTCCTTCTCTTTTTAAAAATCCGCCGGGAATTTTTCCCATTGATGCTGTCTTTTCACGGTAATCTACCGTTAACGGAAAAAAATCTTGCCCTTCAGCCGCTTCATCTTTTGCAGTTGCTGTACATAAAACTACATTATCATTCAGCGAAATTAAAACAGCCCCATTGGCTTGTTTTGCAAGTCTTCCCGTTTCGAGAGTCAGTGTTTTTCCACCTATCTCAATGCTTTTTTTTATTATCATAAATTGATTTACTCAGATAACTTTTATAGTTTTCCGGTTTTATTTTCTTAATTCTAATTCTTTTACAATTGTTCTGTATCTTTCAATGTCTTTATTTTCAAGATACCTTAAAAGTTTTCTTCTCTTTCCAACCATTTTTAATAATCCGGTTCTTGAGTGGTTATCTTTTTTGTGTGAACTAAAGTGTTCAGATGACAATTCATTTATTCTTTTTGTCAGTATTGCAATCTGAACTTCAGGTCTTCCTGAATCTTTTTCACCTTTTCCGTATTTTGATACGATTTCTTTTTTTGCTTCTTTTGTTAACATTTATTTTTTACTTATTTATTTTTTTTAATGAAACTTCTTTATCTTTTTTCATTTCTGAAATTAATTCATCAAGGGTTTCAAATTTCTTTTCTTCCCTTATATAACTTAAAAAATTTATTTTTATTTTTTTTCCGTAAATATCTCTGTCAAAATTAAAAATATTTACTTCAATTTTAATATCTTCAGAATCTGAAACTGTCGGATTTTTTCCAATGCTCATCATTCCGCCTAATCTTTCTCCTTCAACTAACACTTTCACTGTATAAATTCCGTTTTTGGGCAGAAGTTTATATTCAGAATCCGGTTTAATATTTGCCGTTGGATATCCCAACTCCCTACCTTTTTTAAATCCTTCAACGACCGTGCCTGAAAGTTCATATTCACGTCCTAGCATTTCGTTTGCTTTTTCAATTTCGCCGGATAACAAAAGTTTTCTTATCACTGTGCTGCTGATATGCTCACCGTTAAGCGTGAACTCATTCACTTTATCAACATTAAACTGAAATTTTCCGGAAATTTCCGAAAGTAAATCAAAGTTACCTTCACGGTTTTTTCCGAACATATGATCATAACCCAAAACTAAATCGGAAATTCCAATGCTGTCTATCAAGTAAGATTTATAAAAATCTTCAGCAGACGTAAGTGAAAACTCTTTGGTAAAGTTTATAATGTAAACTAAATCAATTCCGGAGGATTTAAAAATCTCAAGTTTTTCTTCTGTGGTGGATAAAATTTTTATATCTTTATCCTTATTTTTAAGAACGATTTGCGGATGAGGTTCAAAAGTTACAACTACACTTCTCAATCCTTTATTTTCTTTTACAACGTTTAGAACTTTTAAAATTTCTTTATGTCCGAGATGAACTCCATCAAACGTCCCGACTGTTATTACACTTTTTTTATCATAATTGATTTCATCACCTGTTCTGACAATTTTCATTAATAACTTATCCCGCTCAAAAATATTTTAAAGAGATTTTAAAGTTTCTTTTATAGCATTAAAATCAGGTAAGTCACCCGCAGATTCTAAGATTTGAGTGTATCTTATAACACCATCCTTATCAACTACAAATGCCGCTCTTTTTGAAACACCATTCATATTGTGAACAAATCCACCATCAGGATAACGGGTGCCATATTTTTCAATAACTTCTTTGTTAAAATCACTCAATAAAGGAATTTTGATATTATTTGCTTTTGACCAGGCATCCTGTGTGAAAATCGAATCCACACTTATCGCAATCACATCAGCACCAAGATTTAAATAATCATTTAATCCATCTGAAACATTACACATTTCATCTGTGCAAACTCCAGTGAAAGACTGAGGATAGAACAAAATAACTAACTTTTTTCCTTTATAATCAGAAAGTGAAATATCTTTAACTTCACCGTTTAAATTTTTGCTTTTTAAAGTAAAATGCGGAGCATTATCACCGACCGCTAAACCCATAGAATATTTAAATTATTATTTATTGAACATTAAATATATTCAATAATTAAAGGAATTTCAATGTAATTTGGGATATATCCGTGATTATTAATATCTGTTTTTATAATGGTTTATAAATGAGTTTAACTCATTTTAATTTGGTTACATTATTTTTTGCTTCTTCAACAGAAGAAAATTTTCCTGCACGAACTCTGAACCAAACACCTTTTTCACCTAAGTTGGCTTCTTTTATTTGAATGTTTAAGCCCGATTTTTGTAATGCTCCTGCTTTTTTATCTGCATCTGCTTTTGACTTAAATGAACCTGTCTGAATAAAAACCCCGTCTGTTGTTCTTACATAAACAACTCCGTTTGCAGGATCGTTGATTTGTTCTTCTTCACCCGGTTTTAAATTTCGATATCCTGATTCTTGATTTGTATTATTTGCAGTTGTTTGTTGATTATTTGTTTGTTGTTGTGTTTGATTCTGCTGTGTTGTTTGCTGTTGTGTCTGTTGATTATTATTGGTTACCGGTTGCTCTTTTTGTGTATTTACTGTATCTCTAATGGTTTCATTTGATTTTTGAATTTCCGTTTCATTTAATCTGAAAGTATCTCCGCCAATAATTTTTATTTTGGAAGTATCTGAAGGCGTAGTTTTTAAAGTTGTGTCTTGTCCTGTTATATTCTGTTGTTGAGTTGTTAAAGTATCAGTTATCACCGGCAATCTTTTCGGACTGAATAAATCTGAAGTTAAGAGAAAATATGTGGTGGCAAATACCAAAACAGTAATCACTATAACCAGTAAAACCGATAAGGAAAAAATTTTATTACTTTCTTTTTCTTCTTCAGGTGGTCTTGTATATACAGGTGGCAAATCAACCGGATTTCCATTATCCTCTATGGTCTCTTTAATTTCATCATCAGATTTATTTTCAAAAATATCGCTGTAATTTTTTATAAAATTAAAATCATCATCCTCCGGTATAAGAGATTTTTCAGTGTCAGGTTTTTCTGTTTCAATTTCACTGTGCAGTTTTTTTATATCATCGGGAATTAAAATATCTGAACCTTCGAAAGTTTCACTTAAATCTCCTGATGTATCCTGTGTATGAGTTTCGGAAACGTTTTCAGAAAATATTTTTTGAAAATCTATATCAGGAATTTTGATTTCTTCATCATCTTTTGATTCTGAAACCGGTTTTATTTTGTCTTTATCTTCAAATACATCATCAAAAGAAATTTTTGGTTCATCAGATTTAATCTCGGGTTCATCCGGTTTATTTAATTCAGTTTTTTCAAAATCGTCTTTTAATTCTTTATTGTCCTGAAGTTTATCTTTGATAAAATCATTATCATCTCCGGATTTGAAAGTCTCTTTTAACTTTGCATTAATCTCATCCTGAATTTTATTTATATCAATTCCTTTAAATAAGTCATCATCTTTTTTCTCTTCGGATTCTGTCTTTGATTGAGTTAAATCTTTATTCTCAATCTCACTGTCAACACTGTTTTCTATCTGAGACTGTAAGTTTGAAAAATTTAAATCAAGTTCGGAAAGTTTTTTTATTAAATCATTTTCAGAAGGAGTCTCCGAGCCGGAGAGAGGATCATCTGTTTTTACAGATTCAATTACATCTTCGCTCTCACTAATTAAATTTTTGTCATCTGTTAATGAATCACTTATAATTTTATCCGAGATACTTGGTTCTTCGCTCTCAAATGATTTACCTTTTAAATATCTGTCAGAATCAAAAAATGATTTTCTTCTCTTTTCAATAAGATTATCTAAATCATCTTTTGATTCTTCATCACCCGTAACTGTTTTCTGTTCAATTTCCGTAGAAACATTTTCTAAATGAGATTGAATTTCTGATTTCTCTTTAATTTCTGATTCATCTTCTATTGATTTAGTTTCGGGTGTTTCAGTAACTTTAATTTCCGTTTCAGTCTCCGTTTCCTCATCTTTAAAAACTTCAATCACATCATCATCAAGTTCAAAATCATAATATTCAGGACTATCATCTTTTTGATTTAGCAGAAGTGCAACAGGTATTGGATTTAAATTATTAAATCGTGAATTGACATCAAAAGAAAATTTCTTAACGGGTGAAAATGAAATACTTTTTACGGTTTCGTTATTTTCATTTTTTTTGGAAACAAGAATAAATTTTCCAAACTCAGGAATATTCAGTCTTTTTCCTTTTTTAAAACCTGAATTTATAACTGAAAAAAGATTGTCAATAAAATCTGTCGCGACAATTTTATCAACTCCAAATTCAGATACAACAATATTTACAAGTTCTTCTTTTTTCAATTTTTAGAATTCAGTTCCTCTATTAAATTTTCAGAAGGCTCAAATTTAACTTTATCTCTCGGTGGTAATAGTTCTTCAACTTTTCTTTTCTTATTCGCTTTTCTCAACATCTTTTTATGAATTTTTTCAAATTTTCCGAATCCTTCAATTTCTATTTTATTTCCGCTTATAATTTCTTTTTTTATAACATCAAATAGTCTGTCTATAATCTGATCAGAAGTTTTTCTGTCTAAACTTGTCTTGAATAAAATCTTATTTATTAATGTCTGCTTATTCATATTACCGTTAATTATACATTTTTTTAATTAAATATATTTTTTCATTAATCTTTTTAATCAGTTTTTCCAAATATATTTTATCTGTTTCATCAAAATTATTTAATTCATAACTGTCTATATCAAGCACACCGATTTTTTCATCCTTATAAATAATTGGAACAACAATTTCCGAATTGGAACCAGAATCACAAGCAATATGCCCTTCAAAATTATGAACATCTTCTACAATAACGGTTTCATTCTTAATAAGAGCAGCATGGCAGACGCCTTTGCCTGACGGTAAACGTGAACAGGCAACTTTTCCTTGAAATGGACCGAGAATTAATTCACCGGAATTATTATTAAGGAAATAAAAACCCACCCAGGAGAATGAATCAAAGGAATCTTTTAAAGCAGCCGAAATATTTGATAGAATTGCGATTATATTGTTCTCATCTGATATCAGAGAAAATATCTGGGGGAGAAGTGATTCGTATTGTTGTTGTTTTGATAATGACTTATCTAATACTAAGCTTTCTGCCAATAGC
>DOWN01000198.1 GCA_003519545.1 Bacteroidota bacterium | reverse complement strand
TCTGAGGTGAAAATTTCTCAAGGAACTTTTAAAGCCGGTAAAGAAATTGCTGAAAAAAAACTCGGTAAAAAAATATCCAACCGGAAGCTCAATAAAATCAAAACTGAAATTGATAATAATGACATTGTTCCTGAAGAAACAAATTTCGGATCAAGAGGAAAGGAGTTGTTAGAAAAAATATTTGAGTTTGATTTAATGGCTCCGGAGTCAGTCTTTAAATTTGAATTTAAAGACTTAAGTAATAAAAAACATTCGGTTGCAATTACCAAAGAAGAAATTGCAGATGTAATTCTTATATTGGCAAATGCATATAACAGGAAAGTTGATCCTGAGGATATGCTTTCAGCTGATAGAATTAGTTTATTCAGGAATAAATTATTTTATTCAGCACAGGAGATGCTTACTCTTGCAACTGAACGTGGAGATATTGATGGGATTGAACAATGCTCCAGGATGCTTACTCGTTTGGAATCAAAAAATAAGATTGAATTGCCAAATGATTTTCATGTTTACTTTAAAGCGATGAAAAAACTTAAAGGTGATTTAACTGAAGAAGAAGCAATTGATTTATTAACTGAACAATTAGATATGTAATTTATGCGGAAGAGTAAAACAAAATTATCATTAAAGCAGCAGCTGTTACTCAAGAGAAAAAATCTTGAGTATAAAAAAAGATTAAAAGCAGCTGATGGAAGAGAACTGACAAATTATGAATCTATCAGAACAATTATTCCTTTCTTTGAATCACTTCCACCCGGGAAACAGGAACGTTGGCTAAATTCATTTGCTCCCGTAAAATTTCTCATTGGTGGATTTCGTTCCGGAAAGACTGAGACCTTTGCTGTTTGGTCGATTTATCTCTCGAAAGTCAATGCACCATTGCCCGGGTTAATAATTTCTCCGACAGCTACAAATGCACAAATGGTAGTTATACAAAAATTTATTGAAATTTCAGATAAAGCAGGATTAAGATATGAATATTATCCAAGTAGATTTGCCGGTGTTTTTGAATTTAAAATATTTTTTGGAACAAATAAGAATGAAGTTGGAACAATTTATTGCTCCAGTGCTGAGTCTCTAAATTCATGGATTGGAATGACAGTAGCATTTGGTGGAATGGATGAACCTTTCCTGATGGATGAAGACATAAGTAATAAATTACTTTCCAGGGTTTCTGCACCAGAAACAAAATTATATTCTTTTTACGGTTCAGGTACTCCTGAACCTCATAAACAGAACTGGGGAATAGACATCATTGAAAAATTGGAAGAAGATACAGCTGATAGATTTATCACTCGAATTTCTGCAAGAGACAACAAATACCTTCCGGCAACTTATATACCGACAATGGAGAAGCAATTGGATGCTGACCAGGTCAGGAATTACATAGACGGAATTGCTACAGTAAGAAAAGGCGATAAAGTTTACTACAAATATGATGAATCGGTTAATTTATCCCCTGCAGATAAATTTGAGATTAACAAAAATCAAACACAGCAAGTTTTGGTTGTTTATGATTTTAATGTTAATCCCATGACTGCGATAGAGTTGGTTATACGAGATAAAACTTTATATATCACTGAAGATTATAAACTATCCAGTTCTAATACTTGGGAACTGACTGAAGTAATTATTAACCGTTTAAAATTAAAATATGATGTTAATAATATTCATTTAACAATAACCGGTGATAGAACTTCATTAAAGCAGAATACACTTTCAGATGCTTATTATAATCCTATCTATAATGATTATCAGATTATTCAAAATTTATTTAACAAAGCCGGTATAAAATATTCTATGTTTCTTCCTGAAAGGAATCCGGATGTCAGAGACAGAACATTATGGGTGAACAATCTTTTAGAAAAAAAATATTTAATGGTACTCTCGAATTGTATTCATGTTCGGGAAGATTTAAAATTTGTAGTTTCCAAAAAAGGAGTTGAAGGATTCAGGAAAGATAAAACTAAAAATGCGGAGAGAACTCACTTATCTGATTGTGTGGATTATGCTTGTTGGTTTGTGAGGAACTTAGGAATTTACGGTGATGAAACTGACGAGTCAGGAATTTACAAACAGGAATTGAGTTATTTGGATCCGAGGAGGAGCTGGTAAAGTTTAAAATATATATTATTCATCTTTTGGACTTTCACCGGATGGTTCCGGTTGTTTGTCAACATCTTTAAAAAAACCTTCAGGTATTGGTGAGGTTTTTACTAATTCAGTATCTCTGTATAGTACTAAGTATAAATGTGTTATATTTCTAAGTTTATAAAACAATATAACAATTAAGAAATAAAACACTGCAATAATTAAGATTGTGTTAATTAATTCAACTTTGATTAGATTCAAAAACAAATATACTATTAAATTGAAAATAAGTAAGAGAATTTCAAGAATAAGATTAAATATAAAATCTATTAATAATGTTTGATGAAGATTAATTTTAACACCTCTAACTGATTTTTTTTGATAGTGTTTTTTTAATTCCTGAAAGTTCTTATTGTCTGAAGCTAAGATGGCGATTATAGCAATTGTAAATCCAATAAAGATAGATAATGTATCAATAATTATTGATACAAAATCTTTTAAATCAACGCAAACATTAAAATAATATAATATGCTAAATAGAATTACAGATAACAGTAATGGGAAAAGCCAAATCTTCCAAATTCCGTCTTTTAATGAAATTCTAAAATAATGTTTTATACCATAGAAGATATTCATTCCCTGTTATTACCTCTGTTTATTAAATATAACATATATTTGAAAGCTTTATCAGTTATTAAATTATCCTGATCATTTGGTTCATATTCTAAATAATATTTTTTGTGAAAATTCTCAGTATTAATAATTTGTTTTCCTCCTTCATCATCATCACCAATGACTTTTAAACTGTGAAAATATTGATCTGTTTTTACATCGGAATAAATTTTCTTTATGGCTTTTTTAAAGTCTCTTCCTTTTCCTCTTTTTGCTTTAAGCCCTAATGTTATTTCACCGTTTATTATTTGATTTTCGTTTGAGAAATTATAAAATGAATCCTCAATTACATTTCCATCAACAGACATATATAACTTAGTCGCTTTACTCAATTTATCAAGTTCAAATAAAAAATTATCGGTAACAGTTGGATCAAAACAAAAAGTAATATCATTTGGATCTATTGTATTCTCATAATTGATTATATAATTTTTTAAATGATCCTGAAAATAATTTCTAACTCTTGTATAACTCAAAATGTTTCTTCTATTTTCCAAAACTGCTTGAGCATAATCATTATTGGGTTTAAATCTAATTAATAAGTGAATTATATATTTATCAAATTCATTCATTGCTTTAGGATTATGTCTATCTGTTAAATTTTCTTTTTCAGTTAGTGGAGGAACAATTCCATATTCTCCTGAAATAAATCTTATAAAGTAATCTTTATTGATGGAATTCATTTGGTCAATAGCAGTTATTCTTGAAAATGAGTCAGATTTTCTTTCAACTTTATCCAACTGTTCAAAATATTCAAGAAATCTTTTAAAAATATTTATGTCATATAATTCGGGTTTCTTTTCCGAATCTAATTTTGTATTACTTTGAATTGTGATTCTGTAAGTGTTAAAAATTCGACTTTTTAAGTTTTTTTTCATTTTGTTTGGTTTAATTTTTCAATATCCGTTTAAATAGTTTATTTCGTTAATTAAATCATTGTTATCTGCAGTTAATTCCTCAATTTCAAATTCAAGGTCTCTTATCTGCTGTTCCAGTGATTTTACTTTATCTTCCAATTCTTGATTCTCAGTCATTAATTCGTCAACATCTTTTTCTAATTCAGAGATTTTTTCTTCATCCGAATAATTAACCGGTGGTAGATCCGGCTCATAATCATTTTTGTCTGGGTTATAACAAGAAAGTGAAATAAACATTAATGTTATAAATATAATTTTCATATTAGTTTAATTTTATTAATTACCAGCTTGAATATTTTACATGCGATTGATTAATAACCAGTTGACAATTCTTGCATGATGTTGTTTTTTCCCAAGAAGAATTTAATGTTAAACCGATTAATGATAAACCGCATGTAAAAATGGAAAGACAGATAAATAAAATCCCAATTGATGAAATTTTTTTCTTTACGACAGGATAATCCACGTAATAACAATAAGGACATCTTATCTGCCCGGGCAAAATTT
>DOWN01000340.1 GCA_003519545.1 Bacteroidota bacterium | reverse complement strand
CCGCAATGTTAGAAAACAGAAAAAAGTATATAAATTATAAAATCGCCGGTCCTCTCTGTACAGCCATAGATGAATTTGACGGAAATTGTAAATTGAGAGAAACAAAGCAAGGTGACTTTTTAATGATTCTCAACTCCGGTGCATATGGTTACTCAGAATCAATGCTTCAGTTCCTTTCTCACCCGCTTCCTGATGAAAAATATCTAAATTAATGAATTTATTACATTGATAAAAATTCATTAAAAAAGTATTTTTGTAAATTCCCATCAATTAATTGAAAATCGGCATCCTTGCATCCGGAAACGGATCAAATTTTAATTCAATCATTAAAAAAATTAAATCAGGTTATTTAAAATCTGAAGTGGTTTTATTTTTAACTAATAACCAAAATTCTAAAGCATTACAAACTGCTTTGGATAATAAAATATATTCTGCTGTATTTTCAAATGAAATGTGGGAAGATTCAAATCCTGAAATTCTGAAACTAATAAATTCTTTCAAGCCTGACTTAATTGTGCTCGCAGGTTTTTTAAAAAAAATTCCTGATTCCATTATAAAAAAATATAAAAATAAAATTATCAACATCCACCCATCATTATTGCCAGCATTCGGCGGTAAAGGAATGTATGGAATGAATATACATAAAAAAGTAATTGAGGCAGGAGTAAAAGTTTCCGGTTTAACAGTTCATTTTGTTAATGAAAAATTTGATTCGGGAAGAATAATTTATCAAAAGGCAATAAGTGTTAAGAATGATTATGATTACAAAAAACTAAATGAAGTGATATTAAAAGAGGAACACAAAGTATTACCATTTATAATTAAAAAATTTGAAGAAAATAAAATTAAAATAAATAAGGATAAAATTACGATTGAAGATTAGCAGAGCATTAATAAGTGTTTATAATAAAACAGGTGTAGTTGAATTTGCTAAAAAATTGGCATCATTTGATATTGAAATTATTTCAACAGGAGGAACATATAACCTACTTATAGAAAATGGAATTAAAGTAAGGTCAATAATTGAATTCACAAGATTTCCTGAAATATTAAACGGAAGAGTAAAAACTTTACATCCGAATATTTTTGGAGGAATTTTAGCGGATAAAGAAAATGATCAACATTTATCGGAACTTTCAAATCTTAACATATCATCAATTGATCTAGTCGTTGTTAATCTTTATCCGTTTAAAGAAACAATTGAAAAACCGAATGTAACTGAAAAGGAAATTATAGAAGAAATTGATATTGGAGGAGTATCTTTAATAAGAGCCGCAGCAAAAAATTATAAATCTGTATCGGTAATTCATAGTGTCAATCAATATAATTTACTCACGAATGAATTACAAAATTCCGGAAATAATATTTCAGAAAATTTCAACAGAAGTTTGGCAAGCAAAGCATTTGAATATATTTCGAATTATGATAAGACTATTTCAGATTATTTTAACAGTGTAAGTGAAAAAGAAAAAGTTGTAATTTTAAAAAATCCACAAATCTTAAGATACGGTGAAAATCCTCATCAGACATCAACTTTATATAAAGAAAATTTTGATGAAATTTTTAGTGTTAAAGGAGGAAAAGAATTATCATATAATAATCTTCTTGATTTAGATTCTGCTTACGGTTTAATCAATGAATTCAAGGAGAATGAGCCGACTTGTGCAATTATCAAACACGGAAATCCTTGCGGAGTGGCAAGTGCGGAAAATTTAACAGAGGCATATTTGAATGCTTTCAGTACCGATACTGACAGTCCGTTTGGCGGAATTTTAATATTTAATAAAATTATTGACTTTAAAACTTCACAAGAAGTTAATAAATTGTTTTTTGAAATTTTAGCCGCACCGGGATTTGATCCTGATGCATTTGAACTTTTAAATCAGAAGAAAAACAGAAGATTAATTGAATTTAAATTTTCTGAAGAAAAATCAGAGTTAAGAAAAATTTTCGGCGGATATTTAGTCCAGGATAAAGACAATATCGTTTATGATAAACTTGATTTAAGAATTGTAACTGAAAAAAAACCTGACGAGAATATACTTGAAGATATGTATTTCTCAACCAAGGTTGTGAAACATATCAAATCAAATTCAATTTGTTTTGTTAAAAATAAAAAAACACTTGGCATTGGCGGTGGACAGCCTTCCAGAATTGAATCTACCAAAATTGCCATTATGAAAGCTTCACATTACAATAATGATTTAAAAGGAAGTGTAGTTTCTTCTGATGCATTTTTTCCGTTTTCCGACGGAGTGGAGCAAATCATTAAAACAGGTGCAGTTGCTATTGTTCAGCCGGGAGGTTCTGTACGCGATCCTGAAGTAATTGAAACAGCAAATAAATCCGGTTTAATTATGGCACTGTCAGGCGTAAGACATTTCAAACATTAATAAATTTTTAATCAATTTTAACCCCAAAGGAAAATTAAAATGCCTTTATTCGGAATGCTTTCCAATGATTTAGCGATTGATTTGGGAACTGCAAATACCTTAATCTATATGAGAGGAAAAGGTATCATCCTGAATCAACCTTCTTATGTTACTTATGATTTAGAAACTAAAAAAGTTCTTGCTATAGGTGATGATGCCAAAATTCAGGAAGGCAGAACACCAAGAGGATATGAAACTATAAGACCATTAAAAGATGGTGTTATTGCTGATTTTGAAATTGCAGAAAAAATGCTGAGTATGTTTATAAAACAAATCAGCAAAAATTTTGTCCCTGCAAGAAAAATTGTTATCTGTGTTCCAAGCGGAATAACAGAAGTTGAAAAACGTGCCGTTAGAGATACTGCTGAGCATGCAGGAGCAAAGGAGGTTTTCCTTATTACTGAACCTATGTCTGCCGCTATCGGTATTGGTCTTGATGTTATGGAACCGGTTGGAAATATGATTATTGATATTGGCGGTGGAACCACTGAAATTGCAGTAATTTCTCTTTCAAGAATTGCAACAAATAAATCTATAAGAATTGCAGGTGATGAACTTACTGAATCTATCAGAAGATATTTTAAATCTTTTCAGAATATTGATATAGGTCCGAGAACTGCCGAAAAGATTAAAATGGAAGTTGGCTCTGCAATGCCACTGCCGGAAGAGCAGATTATTCAGGTAAAAGGAAGAGACTTAGTTAGCGGATTACCTAAAGAAACTGAAATAAGTTCAATCGAAATAAGAGAAGCGATGGAAGGCACTATTAAGTTAATGGTAGAAGCGGTAAATGTGGCACTCGAAAGCACAGCACCTGAATTGGCTTCGGATATTTTACAAAGAGGAATATTTCTCACCGGTGGCGGTGCTTTAATAAAAGGTCTGGATCAAAGAATTACTGTTGAAACAGGTGTCCCTGTTCATGTTGCGGATGATCCTTTAACTGCTGTTGTCAGAGGTACAGGTAAAGTTCTTGAAGAACTTGAAAAATATTCTAAAGTTACTTTAAGAAGATAAAAATTTAAAAACTGTTGAAGAAAAATTTTGGTGAAATAATTTTTTCATTAAAAGAATATTTAATTCTTACTCTCCTTGTTATAATCTCGTTAATATTATTATTTTCAAACGATAATTCTCAAATCAGATTTTTGAGGGCTTTCGCCATTGGAGCATTCGGAACTGTTCAAAGCGGCTTATCTGCAATTCCTAACATTTTTGAAATTGAACAGGAAAATAAATATCTGAGAGAAACTAATATTAAACTTTCAAACGAAATCAGTTATTTAAAAGAAACGAAACTTGAAAATATTCGGTTATCAAAGTTAATAGGGCTTAAAGAAAACAGTAATCTTGGCGTTGTCAGTGCTAAAATTGTCAATAAAAGTTTAATCCAAACAAGAAATACGATTACCATTGATATAGGCAGCAATGACAGTGTCAGGTTAAATATGCCGGTAATTACAGATGACGGTTTAGTCGGCAAAGTTGTTGCATTAAGCGGAAACTATTCAATCGTTCAGATTCTATATAATAAAGATTTAAAACTCACCGTCAAAGATCAGCGGTCAAGAGTTGACGGAATTTTAAATTACGACGGAACAGGTAATTTATTAATGACTAATGTTCCAAAAAGTGCGGATGTAAAAACAGGTGATATGATCATTACTTCTGAATACAGTAATAATTTTCCCGCAGGCATACCTGTCGGAAGTGTATTGGAAGAAGGAAATCTTGATAACCTGTTTAAAAAAATTGTTATTCAACCTGTTGTCAATTTCAAAACGCTTGAAGAAGTTTTCGTTTTAAAATATCTTCCGGATAAAGAAAGAGCGGAACTTGAAAAGATATTTTTAAATTCAAAACAATAACTGATATTTGCTGATAAATTACCTGAAATATTTTGGAATTTTACTTGTTTTAATTTTTTTACAAAAATCAGTTGTATGGTTAATTTCAATTTCCTCATATAATATTACTCCCGATATAATTGTTATAATGATAATATATATCGGAGTGAAAAACGGGCATGTGGAAGGTGCAGTGTTTGGATTTCTCGCAGGTTTGATACTTGATTTTATCAGCGGATCATTTGTAGGTTTGAGTGCATTATGTTATACTATTTCAGGATTTACTGCGGGCTATTTTTACAGACAGGAAGATGATAAATTTTTAGAGAAGTTTAATTTTCTTATTGTAGTTTTTCCTGTAACTTTGCTTTGCAATTTTATTTATTTTATGATTTTTTCACAAGGTGTAACATTGAGTTTCGGTGATATATTTTTTAAACTTGTACTTACTTCAACTACTTATACAACTTTAATCAGTCTTATTTTTGTATTTTTACCAAAACGGAAAGAAACTGAAAAATTAGCGTAATGGGACTTTTAACTAAAAAACTTATTCTATTTGGGGTGTGCGGTCTGATTGCAATCTTATTGATTGTAAGACTTGTACAACTTCAGTTATTAAATCAGGAAGAATATGGTAGAGAGTCTCAGAAAAATGCGGTTAAAACTATTACAATAACTCCTGCCAGAGGACTGATGTTTGACAGGAACAATCAGATTGTTGTTGATAACAGACCAACCTATACGGTAACAATTACACCAAACGAATTTGATACTACTAAGTATGCGGAAGTTTCTTTATTGCTTGGAATTCCTGAAGATAAACTCAGGGAAGAACTTGCGAAGATAAAAGGAACTAACAGATTTAATCCTCAGAGAATTAAACGTGATGTTGATTTTAAAACTATTGCATATATTGCTGAGAATGAAAAACATTTAAACGGAGTGGATTATCAGGTAGAATCTTTAAGATTATATAGCGATAAATTCAGGGCTTCACATATTTTCGGATACGTAAAAGAAATTTCGGAAAAACAACTTGCCAACCAGATTGGGGATTATTATAAACAAGGTGATTTAATTGGTGTGAAAGGTTTAGAAAAAACTTATGAAGATTATTTAAGAGGTGAAAAAGGTTATGAATTTGTCAATGTTGATGTGAAGGGAAGAGAAATAGGAAGTGTCAATGACGGAAGAGATGATATAAAACCGGTAAATGGTTCTGATATTTATTTATCGATAGATGCACAACTTCAGGAATATGCGGAATCATTGATGAATAATAAAAGAGGTGCTGTAATTGCGATGGATCCAAAGACCGGAGAAATTCTCTGTATGGTTTCAAAACCTGATTTTGATCTCAACGTTTTTTCAGGACCTACAGATCCAAAAATTTTATCTGCATTAATGACAGATAAAGATAAACCTTTATTTAACAGAGTAACTATGACAAATTATCCTCCGGGTTCAACATGGAAAATGATGATGGGACTTGCAGGACTTGCCTCCGGAGATATCACAACAACTTCACTCATCAGTTGTCCAGGTTCATTTGTATATGGCGGTAGGTCATTTGGAGATCACGGTGCTTATGGTTCTATTAATATTACAAGAGCATTAGAAGTTTCTGCAAATACCTTTTTCTATAAACTTGCATTGCAAATGGGATTGGATAATTATCATAAATACAGTGCAATGTTTGGATTTGGTAAAAAAACAGGAATTGATATCTCTGATGAACTTCCCGGTAGATTACCTTCAGTTGAATATTATAACAAGGTTTATGGTGTTGGTAAATGGACTCAGGGATTTATTGTTAGTTTAGGAATCGGACAAGGAGAACTAGGTGTAACGCCTGTTCAGATGGTTGCATATACTTCCGCTATTGCGATGGACGGTTTATATACAACTCCTCACTTCGTAAGAAAAATTGTTAATTCAAACACAAAAGAAGAAATTTATCCTTCATTCAAAACTACCAAAATTGATTTTCCACAAAAATGGTATGATGCAATCAAAAAAGGTATGTATCTCGTTGTTAACGGAAACGGAACAGCAAAAGGAATTAAAAACAGTTTATATACATTAGCAGGTAAAACAGGAACTGCACAGACTCAAGGAAATAATCACTCATGGTTTGTAGGATATGCACCTTATGAAGATCCAAAAATTGCTATTTGTGTTTTAGGTGAAAATGCAGGATGGGGTGCACAGTTTGCTGCTCCACTTGCTGCTGCTGTAATGGTGAGATATTTAAGCGGTAATTCTATTGATTCATTTGATGAAGAAGGTGTAAAAATTTTTCAAACTGTAGATTAATATGTCAGAATTTTTTAAAAGATTTGATATTGTTTTATTACTGATTTCTATTTCAATTGTAACGGTTGGCTTAACTGCTATTTACAGTGCGACATATACAGGAGATTCTCATTCTGCATATTTTTCCCGTCAGTTTTTATTTGCAGGTATTTCTCTTGTTATTCTTTTAGTTGTAACATATCTCCCTCCTAAAACTTTAATAAAATTTTCTTATTATTTATATGGACTCTCGATACTACTCTTAATATTGGTATTATTTTTTGGAAAAAAAATATCGGGACAAAAAAGTTGGTTCAGTGTCGGTGGTTTTGGAATTCAACCTTCTGAATTTGCTAAGTTAACTACAATTATGGCATTAGCATCATTTCTTTCAAATGATGAGAATGAGAATAAACTGAATAATTTAAAAAACTTTGCAATTGCAGTGTTGATAATTGCACTCCCTGTTTTTTTAATTATGAGACAACCTGATATGGGAACGGCTCTGGTATTTATGTCATTTATAATCCCGGTTTTTTTCTGGGCAGGTCTCTCTCCATATTGGATTATTGCTATCGTATCTCCTGTAATTATTGCTCTGGCATCTTTCTTCGGTGAAATTTATTTTTTTATCGCTGTGGGATTGCTCGGGATAGGATTATTCTTTTTAAAACGGAATTATATACTTACGTCAGTTTTGATCTTGATAAATATAGGAGTAGGTTTCGGAACTGAATATGCTTATAATAAACTTGCACCATATCAGCAAAAAAGAATTATGGCAGTATTTGATCCTACAACTGATCCACTCGGCAGCGGTTATAATGTGATTCAATCCAAAGTTGCAATCGGCTCAGGTGGATTTTGGGGTAAAGGATTTTTGCAGGGAACACAAACCCAACTTAAGTTTATACCGGAACAATGGACCGATTTTATTTTCTGTATGATAGGAGAAGAATTTGGATTTCTCGGTGCATTAATTATAATTTTATTATACTGTATATTAATTTTTAAATTAATCAATAATGCTTACCTTTGTAAGAACAGATTTCTCGGAATCTGTTGTATAGGTTTTGCATCAATTTTTCTTTTCCATTTATTTATAAATATCGGAATGACAATCGGGATAATGCCCGTTATCGGAATTCCTTTACCATTAGTCAGTTACGGAATATCTTCATTATTATCTTTTATGATAATGATAGGTATTGCAATGAACGCTTACAGAAACAGAAATATATATATATGATATTATCAGACAAAAAAATATTAGAGGAAATAAAAAACAAAAATATTGTTATTAAACCCTTTAACAGATCAAATTTAGGTTCTAACAGTTATGACGTTCATCTTGGAGAGTGGCTTTCCGTTTATGATGAAGAAATTTTAGATGCCAAAAAGCATAATAAAATTACACACTTCAAAATTCCAAAAGAAGGATATACACTTTTACCTACAAAATTATATCTCGGTGTAACCGCTGAATATACAGAAACTTTGAACTACGTTCCTTTTCTCGAAGGTAAATCAAGTGTGGGCAGATTAGGTATTGATATACACGCAACTGCGGGCAAAGGGGATGTAGGTTTTAAGAATAACTGGACACTTGAAATATCTGTAAAACAACCTGTCAGAATTTATGCTGGTATGCCGATAGGGCAGTTAATTTATTTCCTGGTTGAGGGTGAAGTTTTAACTCCTTATGATAAAAAGAAATCAGCAAAGTATAACAAGAAAACACCTAAACCGGTTGAATCAATGATGTGGAAAAATAAATTCTAATATGGATTATATATCTAAGTTAAAAAAAATCATAAAAAGAAACAGGTCTAACGTTGTCATTGGACTTGATACTGATATTAAAAAAATTCCTTTAGTTTTTAAAAAATATAAAAATCCAGTTTTTGAGTTTAATAAAAGAATTATAAATCTTACTTCTCAATTCGTAACCGGATATAAAATTAACGTGGCTTTTTATGAATCATCTTACGGTTACGAAACTCTTGAAAAACTTTCAAAATTATTTAATGACAGAAATGTTTTTATCTCAGATGCTAAAAGGGGAGATATTGACAATTCAGCACAGTATTATGCAGATTATCATTTGGGAAAATTAAATTTTGATGCTATAACAATTTCTCCATATATGGGAATTGATGCGGTAGAACCTTTTTTTAAAATGAAAGATAAATATGTTTATCTTCTTGCACTCACTTCAAACAGAGGTAGCAAAGATTTTCAAAAATTAAAAACCGGAAATAAATTTTTATATGAAGTAATCATAGAAAAATCTATGAAGTGGGCTGATAATATCGGGTTTGTATTTGGTGCCAATTATCCTAAGGAAATAAATAAATTCACTCGGAAAAATAAAAATGTTTCATTATTAATTCCTGGTATCGGTGCACAGAATAATGATTTGGAAAATTTAATTAAAAATATAAAAAATGATTGTTTTGTTATTAATTCAAGCAGAGGTATAATT
>DOWN01000006.1 GCA_003519545.1 Bacteroidota bacterium | reverse complement strand
TTAAATGGATTCGGATAATTCTGTACCAACTCAAATTTTTTGTTTTTATCAATCCATGTAACTTTTATATCAAGGTTATAATTATTTTTGCCGTTTGAAATTGCATCACTTAAAGGAATAACTGTTATTAAAGAATTCTGTCCGTTTACCGGAACTCCGTTACCGGAAAGTCCAAGTCTGAAATCCCAAGTCATATCTGAAGGATAAGCAAGTATTTTAAAATTATCAATCTTATCTTTATGAATTACAAATTCACTCATTCTGTAAACACCGCTGTGATTAACGGAAACAATTTTAACTTCGGTCGGAATAGTTGTGCTGTAATCTACAAGTTTAACAAATCCATTTGAAACCGGCAATCCGGTTAAAGTATTTTTTATTTCACCCTTCAATTCTTTGTAATAAATACTTTTTGAATCAGTCTGGGGATACAAACCCTGTGTGATAAGAAACGATGCAATTAGTATATATATTGCTTTCATTTTAACCTCCGGTTTAGAATCAGATTCTTAAGCCGATTTTTTTAATTGATAATTTTTATATTCTTTTACAGTATATGAATTTTCCCAGTAATAATTAAACAAATCAATCATACGTGAAGCAAAGTCTGAGTTTCTGATAATTATATCAGATTTGTTGTGTCTTGGAATATTTTTATCTTCAATATTTATAAATACAATTTCCCTGTCAAATATTGTCATATTCGGTAACACCATATCAGAAATTTTTAAATTTTCACCGCCTTTTTCATAAAACTCACATAGTCTAATCAAGTCTTCAATCGTTCCGTTAATCCTTGTATTGTTTTTAATAATTTTAAAATTTAAAGATGCTTCATACAATGAATTTATTTTCCCGCCTTTTTTCAGAAACTTAACTGTTACATCATCAAGTTCTTCAGTCAATTGACCTTCAAGCCGTATCATATAGAAAATTTCTTTTTTTGCCTGTTTAAGCAATTCAATAAATTTTATATGTCTGTGCTGATTGAAACCTCTGATTAACTCAACATTTATTGCCGTATCATCATTGTTTTTTTCAGTTTTATGTATCTCTTTTAACTCCTCAAATGTTGTAATTAATTTTTTTATATTATCCCGAGTTGAATATTCATAATCTCTTTTAATTTTATCAACTATAACATCCGGGTTTATGATTTCAAATTTTGAAATCTTATTAGTTTCAATTTCATTACAATATCCTTTGAGAGAAAAACTTTTTAATATATCATATACCGCCGTTCTTGGAATCTTAGCTTTTGCAGCAATCTCAGAAGCTCCCAATGTTCCGCCTTTTAAAAGAACAAGAAAGACTTTCGATTCGTAGTCTTTAAATCCTAAATCCTGAAGTTTTAATAAGTACTGTTTCTCTTGCAAGATTGTCGTTTAGTTAATTACTGACAACTTTGCAAAAATAAAATTAAATGTCAATACCTATTCTTTGTCATAAAAAAAAATCCTGATTTTACATTCTTAGTTTTGAATATATAAATCAGGATTATATAATTGAAAAAAATTAAATTAGAAATTATGACACAACAACATTTACCATTTTGTTTCTGACAGTTATTATCTTTTTAATATTTTTTCCGTATATATGTTTTTTTATACTTTCATTATCGAGAGCAGCCTGTTCAAGAGATTTTTCATCCGAATCAAATTCCATATCAATTTTTGCTCTTACTTTTCCGTTCACTGAAAACGCAACTGTAACGGTTTCTTGTTTAGTGAATTCATCATTAAACACGGGCCAATTTTTATCCGAGATTCCCGCTTGATTTCCAAGCCGCACCCAAATCTCTTCAGAAATATGAGGTGCAAACGGAGATAATAACAGAATAAAATCTTCAATCGTTTTTTTACTTATCGTTTCCATTTTATAAAGTTCATTTATAAAAATCATCATCTGTGCAATTGAAGTATTAAACTTCATATCACCGTCATCAAGATCAGTCGTAATTTTTTTAATAGTTCTGTGAAGAATCCGTATCTCTTTTTCTGAAGGTTCGACATTAATAATTTTAGAATTAATTTTATCCGAATCTTCATCAACAATTAATCTCCAGACTCTATTGAGAAACCTGTTCATACCGGCGATACCTTCAGTGCTCCACGGTTTTGAAGTTTCAAGAGGACCCATAAACATTTCAAACAATCTCAAAGAATCAGCTCCGAACTCTTTAATGACATCATCAGGATTCACAACATTACCTCTTGACTTAGACATTTTAACTCCATCTTCACCCAATACCATTCCTTGATTAAATAATTTTCTGAACGGTTCATTATGAGTAACATATCCTAAGTCAAATAAAAACTTCATCCAAAATCTTGCATACAACAAATGCCCTACAGAATGCTCTGCACCGCCAATATATGTATCAACGGGCATCCAGTATTTTTCAATTTCAATATTACAAAATTCCTTTTCATTTTTTGGATCTAAATATCTCAAGAAATACCAACTCGAACCTGCGAGTTGTGGCATAGTGTTCGTTTCTCTTTTCAGGATTTTTCCTGTCAATGTATCTTCAATATTTACCCAGTCTGTAATATTCGCAAGCGGTGATTCACCTGTACCGCTTGGTTTATAATTTTCTACCTCAGGTAATTCCAATGGAAGTTCGTCATATCCAAGTGCTTTAATTTTTCCATCCTCAGAGTGTAAGATTGGAAAAGGTTCACCCCAAAATCTTTGTCTTGAAAAGAGCCAGTCTCTCAATCTGTAATTAATTGTTTTATATCCGAGATTATTATCACTTAACCATTCAGTAACTCTTATCTTAGCTTCTTTAGTCGAAAGTCCGTTTAAAAATCCTGAGTTAATTGCATAACCTTCTTTATAAAAACAAATTTCACCTGAAGTAACTTTTTTAATATAATCTTTATATTCAGGAGAATCTTCAAAGCCGATTGTTTTTAAACCTCTACCTGTGAGGATTAATTCTCCTGATTCTTCAGTTTTAAGTTTTCTGATTGCTGAGTCTTTTAAATCTTCGGGGATAACAACCGGTTCAATATCAATACCATATTTCTTTGCAAATTCCATATCACGCTCATCATGACCCGGAACGCTCATAATAGAACCTGTCCCATAAGACATCAGAACATAATCAGAAATATAAACCGGAATTTCTTTTCCGTTAGCGGGATTGATAGCATAAGCACCTGTAAAAACACCGGATTTAATTTTATTCAGTTCAATTCTTTCAAGTTCAGATTTTTTAGAAGCATCTTCTATGTATTTATAAACTTCATTTTTTTGTTCAGATGAAGTTATATTTTTAACAACCGGATGTTCGGGAGCGATTACTAAAAAAGTCGCACCGAACAAAGTATCAGGTCTTGTTGTGAATACTTCAATTGCCCCTAACTCATCAAGATTTTCAGATTTTATTTTAAATTTAATAATGGCACCTTCAGATTTTCCAATCCAGTTTTTCTGAATCTCTTTAATATTATCGGGCCAGTCTAAATCTTTTAAATCATTCAAAAGTCTGTCAGCGTAAGCGGTGATTCTAAGTTTCCACTGCTTCATATTTTTTCTTACAACGGTATATCCTTTTTCAATTTGTTCGGCAACTTCTTCATTTGCGAGCACAGTACCGAGTTCAGGACACCAGTTAACAGGACCATCTGCAAGATACGCGAGCCTTTGTTCGTTAATAAAATTATAAACTTGTTCTTCGTTTAATCCTTCAGGAATTCTTAGCTCTTCAATTGGTTTTGCTTTATCTTCTTTTATATCATAAAATGAGTTAAATAATTTCAAAAAAATCCATTGAGTCCATCTGAAAAAATCTTTGTCAGAAGTATTAACTTCTCTATCCCAGTCATAAGCGAATCCGATGGAATTCATTTGCTTTTTAAATCTTGCGATACATTCTTCAGTTCTGATTTTAGGATGTATTCCTGTTTTGATAGCAAATTGTTCAGTCGGTAATCCGAAAGCATCCCAGCCCATAGGGTGAAGCACATTAAACCCACGCATTCTTTTATATCTGGCGATAATATCGGTTGCGGTATATCCTTCAGGATGACCCACGTGAAGCCCGTCACCGCTTGGATAAGGGAACATATCGAGAACGTAATATTTATCTTTTGATTTATCGAGTTTATCAAATTCAGGAGTTTTGAACGTCTTATTCTCTTCCCAGTATTTCTGCCATTTTTTTTCTATTTCTAAGTGATTGTATTTCATTTTAGTAAATAATATTCGTGTTCAGTTAATAAATGATTTGATTAATCTTTAAATAATTTTTGTATTTTTTTTAATTCATCATCAGTTGCTTTATTTCCGAGATGAGTAGAGAGATAACCCGGATAATTATCAAAAAATTTAGTTTCCGGAGAATCCATAGATTTCCATTCATCCCCTAGACCGTGAAGGGGATAAAATTTTATGTGAGCATGATTAACCCCCATACCTTCCATCACCATAGCAGTTCGTTTCACATTAAGTTTTTTGTCAATTAATTTGCCAAGATTTTTCGCAGCAAGAAGATATTTATTATAAACAGCATCAGGCATATCAAACAGATAAGAATCGTAATGATCTTTAGTTAATAAAAGTGACATTCCCTTGGTGTTCGGAAAAACATCGAGAATACCAATAAAATCATTGTCTTCGTAAATTTTAAAAGAGGGAATTTCACCGGCAACAATTTTGCAAAAAATGCAATCCGGATTTTTCATAAAAGAAAATAACTAAAATGAACCGCATAAAAAGTTCAGAAAAGGGGTAGTGAGGAAAATAATTTGGAATTTAAACTTTTAAAGATAAAAAGTTTCCTAACGAACAATAATTAAATTTTCAAAATTTTTAATAAATTTTCTGAAATAATTGTCCTGCATTATTTTATTTACAATATCAGAATAATATTTAATTGATTTACTATATTCTTCAAAAACTATATCTATCAT
>DOWN01000117.1 GCA_003519545.1 Bacteroidota bacterium | reverse complement strand
GGGCATAATTACGCATGATGATTTTGAAAATAAAGTATCTTATTTTTTAGTTAAAAAAGATTAACAATATGTATGAACCAAAAACAAAAGTTACAGAAGTGAAACCTCTTGATTTTATAAATCAAGTTGAAGATGAGAAAAAAAGAAAAGACTCACTTGTAATTTTAAAAATGTTCAAAGAAATCACAGGTGAAAAACCAAAGATGTGGGGACCTTCAATGATCGGGTTTGGGAAGTATCATTATAAATACGAAAGCG
Organism: Bacteroidota bacterium; assembly: GCA_003519545.1. GTDB lineage: Bacteria > Bacteroidota > Ignavibacteria > Tepidaquicellales > Tepidaquicellaceae > UBA9002. The sequence continues at coordinate 4,908 of DOWN01000117.1, read as the reverse complement.
GACATGAAGGGGATTGTTTCATCACAGGTTTCTCTCCAAGGAAACAAGCCCTCACTTTATATGTGCTTGGCAATTTCAAAGGTAAAGATGAGTTGCTCGCCAAACTCGGCAAATATAAAAACGGAAAATCATGTCTTTATATAAAAAAACTTGAAGATGTTGATTTGTCAGTTCTTAGAAAATTAATAGAGCAGGGATATAAGCATTGGAAGTCTTTGCCAGGAGCACAATCTTAAACAAAAAAATTTTCATTATAAAAAATAGTCAGTCCATTTTCACAGACTGACTATCAATTAAAAAAAATGAAAAACACTTTTTGTGAGTCTTATCTTTTAATTGTGCAACCGAATGATTTAGTTTCAGATTTAGTAATTGTTTTACCTGCTAAGAATTCATCAAGTGCATTTTTAAGATAAGTAGCAGTTACAGCTGAAGCGTCTTTGTTGTCATCAATGCTGCCATGATAAACAATTTTCATACTTGCATTATCAATTACAAATACTTCAGGAGTTCTTTCAGCACCGAACTGATCAGCAACAACGTTATTCATATCTTTTAACATTGCAAAAGGATAACCTTTTTCTTCTTTGTGAGAAGCAACAGATCCTGCATCTTCAGTTTTGTTTGAGTTAATTCCCCAGAAAACTATACCTTGTTCAGAATAAGTTTTTGCAAGGTCGTTAATTCTTTCAGTGTATGGCTGAACGAATGGGCACTGAGTTGACCAGAACATAATTACAGTTGCTTTACCGCCGTTTTTACTTAACTCGTAAGTAACACCGTCAGTGTTATTGATTGTTAAATCAGTAACAGCGTCACCGACTTTGTAACCGCTTAATCCTGTTTTTTCGTCAGCAGTAACATAGTTAAATGTTAAAGCACCGACGACAAGAAGACAAACAACTGATAAAATGATTTTTTTCATGATTGATCCTTTCTTATTTTATTTAATTAAAATTTAATGTTTATTTGTTATGTAAATATAATGAAAATTTTGATAAAAAATTATACTTTTAGGATAAAAAAAGTATAATCCTATACTCGTAATTGAAACGTGTGAAAGAGCGTAAAAGTTCAATTTCACATTCTCCTTATAAAAACAAACCTCTGAATTTCGAGAATCTCAAAAACCAAGACCACGAATCCCCACGAATTAAACTAATTTCACAAATCATAACTGTTTTTTAAAATCCTCATTTGTGCGATTCGTCTAATTTGTGTCAATTTGTGGTGAAGCCCTTATTGGTGAAGTCGTTTACGTTCTGTCATCCTGAACCCGATGTCTTAATCCTTTTCTTCTCATAAGCCCTCCCCCTAATCCTCCCGACATGTCGGGACAAGCTCCTCCAAAGGGGGACTTTGTGACAATCTTTTCCTCTGTCATTGCGGAATTGCTCCGCAATCTCATTTATCACTTTTTAATCACCGTCTTCATTAGTGCAATTCGTAAAATTCGTGTTAATTCGTGGAGAAGCCTTTTACGACTTGTCATCCTGAACCCGATGCCTTTTATCGGGTGAAGGATCTCTTGACTATATTCGCTGGGATTCTTCACTTCGTTCAGAATGACAGGTTTATTTAACATTTGTGTAATTCGTCTAATTAGTATAATTCGTGGTGAAGTTTCCTTATTACTGAAAATTGTTAGAGATTCTTCACTTCGTTCAGAATGACAGGATTGCTTGACATTCGTGCAATTCGTCTAATTCGTGTTAATTCGTGGTGAAGCCCTTAACGACTGACTCCTTACTTCTGTCCTGTCTGGCTCGTGAAGGTACTCTCAAATATCTTATCCGCATTTCCGGCTTCAAATCCTTCTCTGAAATGCTCACGTTTTCTTTCCTCAGCCGGTAAATGTGCAAACTCCGGTAATATCCCTCTTTCTGCGAATTCCACATAACTTCCCGAAATAACCTTTTTCTCGCCACCTTCAAATTCCGCTTCCACGAGTTCCGCCACAGTCGAACTCTGTAATAACAATCCGTCCGGAGATTTCTTTATAATTCCACCTGAATTGTTTAATTTAACTCCTATATTTACAAGGAAGTTATTGAATTTTTCTAAAGTGTTGTATCCATCTTTTAATCTGTGAACACTAATAGTATAATGGTTCAAATAATACCTGTTATAAATCACCCAAGCAGCGTATTCGGAAACAGAAAGCAGTTTTTCATAATCCGCTTTTGTTGGCAATCTCCACAATGACGAATGCAAAAATTCATCCACAGACTTAGGGTCATCGAGATTTATGGAATCAACCGGGTCAGATTTAACTTCGTCAGTATAGGAAGTAATAATTTTTTGAATGTCTTCGGGCAAATCCCAAACCCGCAACTCGCTAATGAAAATTCGGGGAAAATATTTATTCTCCGGTTCATACCAAAATGCGTTCAGTTTTTTTTCAGGAAAATCATAAGCATCTTTTCGTGAATATCCGTAGTGAAGGAAAATTTTTTCAAGCGATTTGATTCCGAGTTGAGGCACACCCATAGTTCTGAAAGCGATGTGGTCGTTGACGATTTCGTCGAAGTTGTTAATGATGCCTTCGGAGACCATTGCATTGAGAATTTTATTCACGTCCGGGACTCTGTTTCTGTAGCGATCCATAAGTCCTTTAAGAATTATTTTAAGCGATTCGTTATTGTTCATTGTTATAAGTTATGTATTGAGTGTTGAGAATTAATTTTTGTGTTGAGTGTTGGGTTTTTGTATTGAGTTTAATATTAACTAAAATACTTAAAATAAAATTTTTAATCTGTGTAAAACAGAGAGTAGGATTTGTGATGCTGAACCCGCTGTTTTGTTTAAACGTCTTGTCATCCTGAACCCGATGGTTTTTATCGGGTGAAGGATCTCTTGGCACGAAAAGATTTTTTAACACTAAGAAAAAACCAGAGTGACGATTATATATTCTGAATGTTAGTTTTGAATGGGATTCTTCACTTCGTTCAGAATGACAGAACTGGGTGTTATCAAGAGCTCGATGTTTTTATTCTTTAACTTCACACTAATCCTCCCCCTAAATCCTCCCGACACGTCGGGACAAGCTCCTCCAAAGGGGGACTTTTATTCACTCCTTAAATTTGTGTAATTCACTTAATTCGTGTCCATTCGTGAAAATTCGTGGTGAAGACATTTACTTCCTGTCATCCTGAACCCGATTGTTTTTGTCGGGTGAAGGATCTCTTGGCACGAAAAGATTTTTTAACACTAAGAAAAACCAGAGTGACGATTATATATTCTGAATGTTAGTTTTGAATGGGATTCTTCACTTCGTTCAGAATGACATGATTGATTGTCATCCTGTGCCCACCTTTTCACCACTTAGTCATTGCGGGCTTGACCCGCAATCTCTTTGACTAATACCATTAGTGGTAATTCGTACAATTCGTGAGAACCTGTCCCGCTCTGCGGGATTCGTGGTGAAACCTTTCGTGGTGAAGTCTTTCGTGGTGAAGCCCACCGTTGTGAAATTTTTTTCGCTATGCAACGAAGAATGTTCAAATACAAATCAGATTTAATTCATAGTTTTAAATTAAAAAAATGATTTCTATTTTTCAGTTTTCCAAAACAATTTCATAAAACACAAATCAAACATAATTCAACACAATGTATATAAACAAACCATATCCTGAATCACTCACGGCCGATCAAGCAATTAAAAAAATTCCCGCAGGTTCAAACCTCTGGATACATTCAAACTGTGCGTTTCCGGAATTGCTTGTGAACGCACTTTGCAAACGCATCAGCGAAGAAGGGGAATCACTGAAGCATATCAATATTTACCAACTCTTCACATTTCAAAAAGCAGGATATGCATCCGCAGGTATGGAAAAATTTTGCACAGTGAAATCACTTTTCACGGGAGCATCGGTTCGTGAAGCAGTGAACTCATGCCGGGCAGATTTCACTCCGGTTTTTCTTTCAGAAATTCCGAAATTACTTGAGACAAAAAAAATTCCGATAGACGTTGCTTTAATCCAACTCTCACCTCCGGATAAACACGGCTTCTGTTCATTTGGCGTGAGCAATGAGTGTTCAAAAATCGCAGCGGAAAATTCACGAATGATAATCGCACATATAAATCCTGAAATGCCGCGAGTTCTCGGAGATAATTTTATACATATTTCCAGATTGAATTACATAGTGGAAGAAAGTTTTCCGGTTTCGACCTTGCCGATGGTTTCAGATAAAATTTCGGAAGAAGAAAAAAAAGTTTATGAACGTATTGGAAAAAATATTGCATCGTTAATCAACGATGGCGACACATTGCAAATGGGGATAGGGGCGATACCTGATGCTGTATTGCCACACTTGAAAGCAAAAAACGATTTAGGAATTCACACGGAAATGTTTTCAGACGGTTTGATAGACTTAATGAAAACGGGAGTTGTCAATGGCAGCAGGAAAACATTGCTTGAAGAAAAAGTTGTTGCCTCATTTGTGATTGGGACAAAAAATCTTTTTGATTTCATTGATGATAATCCGCTGATAGAATTTCGCACATCAAAATTTACGAACGACCCATTTGTAATTTCGCGAAACGATAATATGATAAGTATAAACTCAGCGATTGAAATTGATTTGACCGGTCAAGTTTGTGCCGACTCGATAGGGAACAGATTATATTCAGGATTTGGTGGACAGGTTGATTTCATAAGAGGAGCGGCGAGAAGCAAAAACGGAAAACCGATAATCGCGATACCCTCAACAGCAAAGAACGGAAAGATTTCAAAAATAATGCCACTCTTAACCAGCGGAGCAGGCGTAACAACTTCACGCGGAGATGTGCATTACGTAATCACCGAACACGGAATCGCAGATTTATTTGGCAAGACAATCAGAGAGCGAGTGGAACTCCTCATCAGCATTGCCCATCCCAATTTCCGCGACGAACTCACCCAAAAA
>DOWN01000331.1 GCA_003519545.1 Bacteroidota bacterium | reverse complement strand
GTTTTAATTTAAATTGACAAATTAATATAAATTCCTTATTTTGTAAGGTAAATTATTTAAAATACCTTAATTAATTAGTTAAAAATTTGAAATTATCCGAAGATATTAAACTTGATGATATTGATGTTAAAATACTCTCTGAACTTCAGAAAAATTCTCATTTAAAAAGAAATGAAATAGCCGAAATTGTAGGTCTTTCGCTTCCTTCTACAATTGACAGAATTTTAAAACTTGAAAATTCCGGTGTCATAAAAAGTTATACTGTTATTCTCGATGCTAAAAAATTAAAGTATGATATTACGGGTTTTATTACAGTAGTTAGCGAATCTTCAAAATTTTATAAACAATTTATTTCTCAATGCAATGATGATGATGAAATTCTTGAATGCCATTCAATCACAGGCGATGGCTCGCACATTCTGAAAATCAGAACTGAAAATACTTCAACTCTCGAAAAACTTCTTGCCAAAATTCAAACGTGGCCCGGAGTTAAATCAACTAAATCTAATATAGTTTTATCAACAGTTAAAGAAACAACAAACTTAAAATTAAAATAAAAATGGAAAACAAAGATCCAAAAGAAGTAGAAAAAGAAAAACTGAAAAGAATTAATGATGTTTTTAAACTTGCTAAGGAAAAAGAAGTTAAAATGATTGACCTTAGATTTACTGATATGATTGGTCAATGGCAACATTTTTCCGTTCCTGTGCACAGATTGACTGAAGATGTTTTTTATGATGGGTTCGGTTTTGATGGTTCTTCTATAAGAGGATGGAAAGCAATTAATGAATCTGATATGCTTGCAATTCCTGATCCGACAACTGCTAATGTTGATCCTTTTATGAAAACAAAAACTTTATCTCTAATTTGTGACATCTATGATCCTATTACAAAAAAACCGTATGATTTCGATCCGAGATATGTAGCTAAAAAAGCTTTAAACTATTTACACTCAACAGGTATTGCTGATGTAGTCTATTTCGGTCCTGAAGCTGAATTTTTTATTTTAGATCACGTCGCTTATAATATTAATGAATATTCAAGTTGGTTTAGAATTGATTCAAGAGAAGGTTTTTGGAATACCGGAAGTGAAAATGAAGCAAACTTAGGTCATAAAATAAGATTAAAAGAAGGATACTTTCCTGTTCCGCCTTCTGATTCAACAAATGATATAAGAAACGTTATGGTTGAACACCTTATGAATGCCGGTATTGATGTTGAAACTCAGCACCATGAAGTTGCTACTGCAGGCCAGGCAGAAATTGATTTTAAATTCGCACCTATGCTTTTATGTGCTGATCAATTACAAATGTTTAAATACATTGTTAAAAATACCGCAAGGGCAGAAGGTAAAACAGCAACTTTTATGCCTAAACCAATTTTTGGTGATAATGGAAGTGGTATGCACACTCACATCAGTCTTTGGAAAAATGGTAATCCTCTATTTGCAGGAGATAAATATGCAGGTTTAAGTGATCAGGCATTACATTTTATTGGCGGATTATTAAAACATGCTCCGGCACTTCTTGCTTTATCAAACCCAACAACTAATTCTTATAAAAGATTAGTACCTGGATATGAAGCACCTGTAAATCTTGTTTATTCTAAAATGAATAGAAGTGCTGCAATAAGAATTCCTATGTATTCCGACAGTCCAAAATCAAAGAGAGTTGAATTCAGATGTCCTGACGGTACCTCAAATCCTTATCTGACTTTTGCTGCTTTATTGCTTGCAGGTTTAGATGGTATCATTAATCAAATTGATCCGGGTCAACCAATGGATAAAGATATCTATCATCTTTCCCCCGAAGAACATAAAAGTATAAAACACGCTCCTGCTACTCTTGAAATGGCTCTTGAAGCGTTATCTAAAGATAATGAATTCTTGAAACAAGGTGATGTATTTTCATCTGATTTAATAAATACTTGGATTGATTACAAAATGGAAAAAGAAGTGAAACAGGTTCAACTCAGACCTCATCCTTATGAATTCCATTTATATTACGAAGTATAAAATTTAAAGTCACCGTTCCTGATTAATTTCAGGAACGGTATTAAAAAAAACTATGTCATTAACAGTTGAATTAAATTCATTCTCTTATAAAAAATCAGGTATTCCCGTTGATACTTCAGGTAACGGAGGTGGTTTTGTCTTCGATTGCAGATTTATTTTTAATCCCGGAAGACTTGATGAATACAAAGATTTAACCGGTAAAGACTCCGCAGTCATAAATTTTCTTGATTCGCAAAACACAATGAATGAATTTTTACAAAGTGTTTATGCTCTCATCACTCCTGCAATTAAAAATTATTTGGAAAGAAATTTTTCTCATCTAATGATTAATTTTGGTTGCACAGGAGGTCAGCACAGGTCAGTCTATTCTGCTGAAATGACTAAAAAATTTATTGAAAAAAATTTCCCCGGTGTAATAGTTACAGTAAACCACAGGGAATTTCCTCATTTAAATAATTAACAGTGCAACGCCTTTCTTATCCATCTCTTGGTGTGGAAAAAAAAGAAAAAAAAACTTTTTTTCTGCATCTTATCTCACAGTTCTTTAATGGAATTGTTACAGGTATTATTGTTATTCAGGAAATCATTCTTAAAAAATCTTTAAGTGGTACAAATTTTGAAGTTACAATTTTAATTTACCTTACTTCAATTTCATTTCTGTTTTCCATTTACGGCACTGAAATTATTGATCGTGCCAACAACAGATCAAAAATAATTTTTTTGATCGGTGCATTAGGTAGAGGCAGTTTAATTCTGATTCCTTTATTCTCAAACCCCTGGTTCTATATAGCAATTATTACTATTATGTTCATCGCTGATGCTTTGCTTATGCCTTCATGGAATTATATTTTCAGACATAATTACACTTTGCAAAACAGAAGTAAATATTATTCCTATGCTTCAAGTCTTTCAACCCTCGTCTTGCTTGTCACTTCTACAGTTGCGGGATTTTTACTTGATGCCAACAATAATATTTATAAAATTTTATATCCTGTGGCAGGTCTTTTTGGAATCCTATATTATTATGAAATGTCCAAAATTATGAAAATCGCTGATTCAGGAAAATTTGATTCGACTGGTTCAAACCTTGATCAGTTTAAAAATATAAATTTTAGATTATTCAGAGATATAGCAATTTTACCTGTCAGAAATATGATTAAAATCTGTAAGGAGAATAAAAAATTCTTTGTATTCGAAATAAATTTTTTTCTTTATGGAATGGCGTTTATGGTTCTCAGTCCCGCAATCCCTATATTTCTTGTTGACTATCTTAATTTAACTTATACTCCTATTTCTCTCGCAAAAGGTCTGATTTTCCATTCGGCATTGATTCTCGTAACACCTATTATGGGTAGATTTATGGGATCAGGAAACCCAACTAAATTCTGCAGTATAATATTTTATACTCTGATTCTTGTCCCGGTATTATTCTTGGTTGCAAATTATTTAAAATCAAGTTCAGGATTTTTTGATTCCACTTTTATAATCTATTTGGTGTTTTTTGTTTTTGGATTTGCAATGAGTGGAGTTACTTTAGCATGGAATATCGGATCTATTTTTTATGCTCCTCACAATATGGTGGCAAGTTATCAGGCAGTTCATATAACATTCACAGGCATAAGAGGTTTATTCGCACCTCTTCTCGGATACTTGGTGATAAGATTTGTTTCTATTGAAGCAAACTTTATTCTGTCCGGTTTTTTATTTTTTCTTGCGGGTACAGGAATGTTAATTGATTATAAAAAATCACACTCTTCGTAATTTTTTTCTTGGTCCAAGTTCACTGTCATATAACTTTTTAATTCCGTCACCTAAACTGATTTCAATATCTCTTATGTTTTTTACTAACCTGTTGAAACCTTCAAGTTCCACTGATGCCGCCTGATCTGTTCCCCACATTGCTCTGTCTAAAGTAATATGTCTTTCAATAAAATTTGCACCTATTGCAGCAGCAGCCCAACTCGGAGCAAGTCCTGTCTCATGTCCTGAATATCCAATCGGACAGGAAGGATACATTTGTTTCAGTGTTAATATCATTCGTAAATTCAATTCCTCAAGTTTACATGGATATGTGGAAGTTGAATGTGCTATCATAAGATTATCTGATCCAATTTCAGCAACTGCATTTTCGATTTCTTCCATTGTTGACATACCTGTTGAAATCATAAGTGGTTTTCCTGTTGATTTCTTTTTCTTAAGAAGATTAATATCTGTAAGAGATGCTGAAGCGGCTTTGTATAATTTAGGATTGAACTGTTCAATAAAATCAACCGAATCTTCATCCCAACATGAAGCAAACCAGTCTATACCAATCTCATTACAATACCTGTCTATTTCTTTATAGTCATCATAAGTTAATTCAACTTTGTGTCTGTAATCTATATAAGTCATTCTTCCCCATGGTGTATCTCTTTCAATATACCATTGATCTTTTGGTACGCATAATTCTGGTGTCCTTTTTTGAAATTTAACTGCATCACAATCTGCTTCTTTTGCACCTGCAATCATCTTTTTAGCATTCTCCAAAGATCCATTATGATTAATTCCGATTTCGGCAATCACATAAACTCTTTCACCGTCTCCGATAAATCTGTTTCCAACTTTTACTTTGTTCATATATTAATATTATTTTTAATTTGTTACCAGCAAGTCCAACCACCATCAACTACAAGGTTTGCACCTGTCATATATCCGGATGCATCACTCGCAAGAAATACAACTGCACCTTTATAATCAAAAGGTGAAGCCATCCTGTTTAATGGTGTTTTATTTGAATACTTTTTTATAAAAAATTCATCCTGAGAATTTTCAACTCCACCCGGAGATAATGTATTTACTCTGACACCTCTGTTTCCCCAGTATGCCGCTAAAAATTTTGTAAAAGATATTACGGCTCCTTTTGTAGTTGAATATGCAGGTGGTTTATAAAAATTCTGTTTACCTTCTTTATCAATATATAATGATTGATCCGGTCCTACTATTCCATAAGTTGACGCAACATTTATTATACTGCCTTTACCTTTTTCAGCCATAACTTTCCCAAAAACCTGAGAGCATAAAAAAACTCCCGTAACATTTACTTCAAGTGATTTTTTCCAAAGTTCTAGAGGATAATTTTCAAATTTTGATTGCTCTGTTGCTGCCTGTGGATTTTCAAACATATCATTAATTGCCGCATTGTTAACAAGTATATCAATTGTTGAATAATTTTCTATTATAAAATTCCTTACTTGTTCAATACTTTTCTTGTCAGTAACATCCATATCTATCGCAAAAGAATTATTGCCAAGTTTGTGTATAAATTTTTTTATTGATTCTGTTTTTAAATCACATGCTATAACAGTTGCACCCGCTTCTGAAAGTGCTTCGCAATGATGTTTGCCAATCAATCCCGCAGCACCTGTGACAATAGCAACCTGGTTTTTTAAACTATACAAATCTTTTATGTTCAATTATACCCTCTTTATTATTTCTTAGGTTTCATATTAAAATTACTCGTCTTTCTGAATACCGGCTCTACAGGTTCTCCTCTTAACATCTCTTTCAATTTATTTTTATCAACCGCATCTTTAAGTATTTGTAAAACTTCTGAATATGCTTTTAATGTATATTCAATATCTTCATAACTGTGTGAGAAACTCATATTATGAAAGCCACCCCATAAAATTCCTCTTTTAATCATTTCCTGCTGAACCAAAGATTTCAGCTCAAGAGGATTTCCCGCTTTTGCATCAAAAGTTATAATCGTTCTGCAGTTATAACCTGAACATTTTGTATAATCAAGTCCGAGACTTTCTGCAATTTTATTATATCCGGTTTTTAATTTCTCGCCTTGTTTACTTAGATAATCAGGTACATTCTTATCTTTTATAATATCAATGGTTGCTTTAGATGCTGCAAGTGATAAAGCCTCTCCGCCAAATGTTGTAAAGAAAAAAACATCTTTGTCAAATAATCGCATAACATCTTCTCTTCCCGTCAAAGCTCCAATCGGCATTCCATTTGCAATCGCTTTTGAAAAACATGCTAAGTCAGCTCTTACATTAAAAAATTGCTGGGCACCACCCGGTGCTATCCTAAATCCTGTCCACATTTCATCGAAAATAAGCAAAGAACCATTTTTATCACAAACCTCTCTTACTTTCATTAAAAAATTATCTCTCTCTTCTTCAAAAACAAATGGCTCAAGTATCACAGCTGCAGTATCTTCATCAATTGAATTTATTAATGAATCTATGTCGTTATAATTAAAAGTATAAGTTAAGTCCTGTATTGCTTTTGGAATTCCGGAGTTTCTGTCGGTTACACTAATATACCAGTCATGCCAGCCATGATATCCGCAGCATAAAATTTTCTCTCGCTTTGTAAATGCTCTCGCAACTCTTATCGCCGCAGATGTAATATCGCATCCTGTTTTGGAATATCTTACTGATTCTGTATTTGGAACTGTATCTCTTATTATTTCTGCTACTTCCACTTCAAGCGGATGCATTAATGAAAAAGTTATTCCGTCTTCAAGTTGCTGTTTGATTGCATCATCAACAGGTTGATAACAATATCCTAATACTATCGGACCTATTCCCATCATATAATCTATATATTCATTACCATCAACATCCCAAACGTGAGAACCTTTGCCTTTATTCAGATATTTTGGTGCAACTCCCTTTACCCATTGAGTTGGTCCTTTTGCAAGTGTCTGTGTATATGCTGGTATTAACCCTTCAGATCTTTTAAAGATTTCTTCCGATTTAGTAATGTCCGGATAATCATTGTTAAAGTCTATTTTGTTAGGCATTATGATTTTAATTTTGAAATTATTTTTTCAGTAATTTTTGGTGCTGTAAAACCTTCATACTCCATTACATCATTAAGCAATGCAGGTTTATACCATTTATTGTCTAAACTGATTGATAAAACATCTGTAGTAATTTTATGGTTTAGTAATATCTCTGATAGTATAGAATATATACCACCTGTCTTAAAATGATCTTCAACAGTTACAATTAATTTTGAATTTTTAACAGCGTCTAATATTGCAGATTCATCAATAGGTTTTACAGTTCTTAAATTTATTAACCCGGTATCATATCCCTTTTCTTTTAATAAATTCATTGATTTATATGATTCTCCAAACATTAAGCCGTAAGTAATAATTGTTGCATCTTTACCTTTAGAAACCACTTCCGCCTTCCCAACTTCGAAATTATGATTATGCGAATAAATATTTTTATAATTATTATATCTGATGTAAAATGGTCTTGGATCTTCTAATACTGTTCTTAAACAAATCAACATATCTTCTTCATCTGCAGGACAGAATACATTTACATTTGGAATGCCTCTCATAATAGATACGTCTTCTATTGCTTGATGTGTAGGTCCGTTTCCGTCTGATAAAAATCCTGAAAAACCTCCTACGATTTTTACAGGTAAGCCTGATATTCCAACATCTGTTCTTATAAATTCAAATGCACGCATAGTTAGAAATGTAGCAAGAGCATGGCAAACAGGAATTCTTCCCCGCAGTGCTAATCCTGCAGAAACTCCTATCAATGTCTGTTCTGTAATTCCTGTATCAATAAATCTTCCTTTAACCTTGTTAGGAAGGTTTCTGATTGCAGCTCTGTTTTCCGCAGTTAATACAACGAACCTTTCGTCTTTTTCTATTAACTCTAATAAAATATCTTCGTATGTCATTTTAATTTTTAAAATTTAAATTATCTTGCAACTATTGTTTCACTTGTTAAATCTGCCTCTGCACCACCTTTCAGTTCTTCAAGTAACATATCTATTTCTTCGGGTTTGAAATTAACAAACCATCTGTCGGCTCTCGCTTCAATGCTTGGTAAGCCTTTGCCTCTTTTAGTGTCAGCTATAATAATTGAAGGTTTATTCTCTTTTAATGGAAAGTGCTTAAATGCTTTTTCCATACTTTCAAAGTCGTGTCCATTACATGAACTTGTGCCCCAACCAAATGCCTTAAATTTATCCTCAATTGATTCAAGCGGAATTAATTTTTCTGTTTCTATATTTGCCTGAAAATGATTTCTGTCAACCACACAAATTAAATTATCAAGATTATATGCATTTGCCACTAAAGCACCTTCCCAAATAGTCCCCTCATCCAGTTCTCCGTCTCCAAGTATTACCACAATTTTATTTGTCTGACCTCTAAGTTTGCAATCAATCGCTACGCCGATTGCGATACTCAATAAATGACCTAATGACCCTGAATAAAATTCAATTCCGGGAATATTTCTGTTCGGATGCCAGTATATAAAGTCATTAGTTTTCAAATGATTTTTCAATCTGTCTTTTTCTATAAATCCTATTTCTGCAAATGTTCCGTATAATGCAGGGACATCATGACCTTTTGATAAAAATAAATAATCTCTGTTGGGATTATCTAAATTATCTAAATTTACATTCAGAAATTCTTTGTATAAATATACGATTAAGTCTGCACAGGAAAGTGACGCACCAATAAAACATCCGCCATCTGTGGACATTCTTATTATATGTTGCCTAACATTAAATGCCGTATTCTTTAATTCTGCTAATTTTTTTTCTGTCATTACTTTAAATATTTTTTAATTCACCGGTATGATTTTTATACCAGTATTCACCAAGATACTTTTTATTTATATCGTAAATTCCTGGTTTTTGTTTTAACAAATTTAAAATTTGATCTAATCCGAATATATTATTTTTTGGATAAAGTTCATCATAAACATTTTTTATAAATTCATAATCTTCAGGATAATCAATCGTAAATCTGAATTTTTTTGAATAATCTAAACCGCTTTCCCATTCAACATTTCCAATCCTGAATTTTTCAGGGTTTTCCCATATATAAGGTGTTGTATGTTCTCTTTCAAAATTTTTTGTCGCATTTTTATGAGCAGTTTCTAAAGCATCAAATGTAAATACTTCAACATCATTTCCATCAGGATAAGTCGCCGGATGTAAATTACTTACAAAATCAAATTTACCGGTATTATCGAAAAAATATTGGAAAACCTTTTTAATTACTTTAGGATCTATTAATGGACAATCAGATGGAATTTTAGAAATAATTTTTGCTTCGAATTTTTTTGCCGCATTATAATGTCTGTCCAGTAAATCTGTCGAATGTCCTCTGAAATATTCAATCGAATTTGTATCACACATTTCACAAATTATATCATCCTCTTTATTTGTTGTTGTTGCAATTATTATTTTAGCATCAACCTCACTTGCAAATACTCTTTCATACATTCTTATTAACAAAGGCTTTCCGCTAAGTTGCATCAATACTTTATCCGGTAATCTTGTCGAACCCCTTCTTGCCTGAATTATAATTAATGTATCACTTTTCAATTATAAGCAATCTCGTTTCTGTATGTTGAATTTAATGTAGGTAAAATGGTCCTTATATCCTGTTTCGATTCAAGAAGCAGTTTGCAAATTTCTGCAATATTTTCGGAAGATTTTCCGCCATTTTGAAGCGGTGTCAGTTTTTTTAATTCTTCTAAATTAAATTCTGAATACACTTCCTTTCCCAAAGCCAATCCGACATATACAACCGTGGAGAATCTTGTTATCAATGTATCACAATTTGCAATCATATGATTTGTATTGCCTGAGGAATATACCAATGCCCCCGGAGCATGTTTTTTAATTTCTTTCTCTGCTCGTTCATAATTTTCATTAGGATGTAGTTTGAAAATTAATTGTTTCCCGTTTGCTATTTTTAATGCTTTTTTTATAAACTTCTTTCTGTTCTCATATTTAAAAGTTTCTCTCGTATCTGAAGTGCAAACTAAAACATAATTCTTATGAGGAAAATCATTATTCAAATAATCAGCACAATTGTCAAAATTCGGAATTCCTGTCACAAGAATTTTTTCTTCATCAACACCTTTTTTTATAAATAACTCTTTATATCCTTCTGAAGCAACACAAAAATAGTCATAAGCATTGGATAATCCGGTTGTTGATGTACTTGCAAGGTATCTCGGCAGTTTAAAAGTTTTTACAATATAATATGCAAAGTTCTCAGGATCTGTCATTCCTTCCTGAACAAGAATAATTTTTTTGTTTCTTATATTTTTTTGTATTATCAAATCTGAACTTGTAACTACTAAATCATAATCATTTTTTATACCGCCATTATCTAATGGTAAATTATTGTGAAGTATATATTCAAGTGATTGTTTTTTTAACTTTCCACCAAGAACGGTAAAATCCAATAATCCCATTTCACTCGCTTTTTTTATCACACCATCTCCGTAATAAGGTGTAAAAAAACATTCAAACTCGGGTAACTTCATAGAAATTTTATGAAGCATAGTAGTCTGATTCATAGATCCACAAATAAAAAGCACTTTTTTCTTTGTTTCCGACATTATATTTAAAATATTCATATTATATTAATAAAAAAATTAAGAAAAAAATGTTATTTAAATATTAAGTTTTGTTAAAAAACAATATTTAAAGTCATTATTAG
>DOWN01000141.1:654-4231 GCA_003519545.1 Bacteroidota bacterium | reverse complement strand
GCGAAAAATGTAAAAATTCCAAAAGAACCTGACATTACAGTAAATTTAACTGAAGGTGTTTCCGGAACAGGAATTCAGGATTATACAGGTGGTGCCGGTGAATATTTAAATTCAAATTTTGTAAAATATAATTTCACTGTTCCTTCAAATGCAGCGAGTGGTTCAACAGTTAAAATAACCGGTACTGTTAAATTCGGTTACTGTAATGCTGATGACGGAATTTGTAAAATAGCAAATAAGACTTTTACGGCGAGTATAAAAATAAAATAATTTGAAAGATTCTTATTATTTTATTTCCGATGTTCACTTAGGGCTTGAAGATAAACCAAAAGAAAAACTAAAGGAAAAAGTTTTACTAAGGTTTTTTGATGATGTAAAAAAAAACGGAATTGAACTCTTTATAATTGGTGATTTATTTGATTACTGGATTGAATACAGAGAGGTAGTTCCCAAAGGTTATTACAAGATTTTCACGAAAATTTCTGAACTTATTGAAGAAGGTGTAAAGATTACATATCTTGCAGGTAACCATGACTTTTGGAGAGGCAGATATTTTAAAGATGAGTTTGATATTGATATTTCGGATAAACCGGTTGAACGGACAATAAACGGAAAAAAGTTTTTTCTTCATCACGGTGACGGACTTGCTTATAAAGACACTGGATATAAAATTTTAAAAAAAATTCTTAGAAACAAAGTTAATCAGTTTTTATATTCACTTGTTCATCCTGATGTCGGAATTAAACTTGCAAAAAAATCTTCACACAGTTCAAGATTTTATACAAGTGCTAAAGATTATTCAAAGCACGACGGAATTAAAGACTACGGAATTGAAAAAATTAAAGAAGGTTTTGATTACGCAATAATGGGACACAGACACAAACCTCAAATAGTTTCACCTTCAGGTTACGAAGGTAAATATTATATTAATCTGGGAGACTGGATGTTTAACTTTACTTATGCACAATTCAGAAACAATGAAATTGAGTTGATAAAATATTATGATTTAAAAAATGAATCTTATGAAAACAAAATTATTAAACCGGAGATTTTAAATTAATGAAGTTTTTCAGTAAAAAATCAAAAGAAGAAGAATTAGATAAGTATTTTACGGATAAGAATTTCAGAAACAAAAAGGGTAAAATAAAAAGAACTCAGGCTGTTTCTTTTAAAATTTTTATTTTTTCTATACTTACAGGTTTCTTTATTCTTACCGGATATCTTTTTTACCTTTCACAGACTTTACCCTCACTTGAAGAACTTGAAAATCCAAAACTTGAAGAAGCAACAAAAATATATTCAGATAACGGTGAGTTAATTGATAAATTTTATCTTCAAAACAGAACCCAAGTCACTATTGATAATGTATCGGAAGATATGATTAATTCTTTGATTGCGGTTGAAGACAGAAAATTTTACGACCATTGGGGTGTTGATGTGCCGAGAATTGTTCAGGCATTCATAAAAAACATTTTACGTGGTGACTTAACCCGTGAAGGTGCTTCCACCATCACTCAACAGTTAGCGAGAAATTTATACAAAGATATAGGAACTGAAACTTCTCTTAACAGAAAATTAAGAGAAGCAATGACCGCTGTCCAGATAGAAAGAACTTATACTAAAAAAGAAATTCTTGCATATTATCTGAATACTGTTTATTTCGGTAATGGTGCTTATGGAATAGAAGCAGCGGCGAAAACATATTTCAATAAAAGTGCCAAAGACCTTGATTTGATTGAAAGTGCGGCACTTGTTTCTATTTTAAGAAATCCAAGTTTTTATGATCCTGTTGATAAGCCTGAAAATAATGCAAAGAGAAGATCAGTTGTTTTATTTGTAATGTATGAAACAGGGAACATCAGCAAAGAAACCTACGAACTTACATCCAAAGATCCTTTAAAATTATCTCTTAATATAGAAACGCAATCTAAATCTACAGTCGCTCCCGAGTTTTCTGAACACGTTAGACAACAGTTACAAAAGATGGCTCAGACTTACGGCTTTGATTTATACCGCGACGGTTTAAAAGTTTATACAACTCTCGATACAAGATTTCAGAAACACGCCGATGATGCAGTTGTTGAACAGTTAAAAGGATTTCAGAAACAATTTAACGGTTACTGGAACTGGAAAAATAATCCGGATATTTTAAGCGACAACGTAAGAAAATATATAGTATTTTCGGAGCAATATAAAAAAGCAAAGACTGAAGCAGAGCGGAATGCAATTTATGAAAAAATGAAAAATGATAAAAATGTTATTGACACGGTTAAAAAACTTACTACTACTATTCAGGTTGGTCTGGTTTGTCTGAATCCAAAGACCGGTGAAATTAAAGCGATGGTTGGTGCAAATCCGTTAACAAGAACTAAGTATGGATTAAACCACGTTACTCAAATCAAAAGACAACCGGGATCTACTTTTAAATCTTTTGTTTATGCTTTGGCATTGCAAAATGGTTATTCTCCGGGATATATGATTTCAAACGATCCTGTGAATGTTAATGTGGGCGGAAGAACTTGGTCTCCAAAAGGCGGTGGTTCTGGCGGAAAAATTTCAATGAGAACTGCTGTTGAAAAATCTATTAACGTTGTAGCCGTTAGAACTGCTATGGAACTTGCTCCGATTGATAAAGTAATTGAACTTGCTCATAATATGGGTATCAAATCTGAACTTCCAAATTATCTTTCTCTTTCTTTAGGAGCGGGTGAAGTAACTCCTCTTGAGATTACAAACGCTTTTGGTGTATTTGCTAACGAAGGTATCTGGGTAGAACCGATTGCAATAAAAAGAATCGAAGACAGAAACGGAAATGTTATTGCGGAGTTTATTCCCGAAACAAAAGAAGTATTAAATGAAGGTGTTGCTTATATGATGAGTGATATGATGGAAGGTGTTATAGAGCAGGGAACTGCGACAAGCGTCCGAAGATATTTTCACAGACCTGCCGCAGGAAAAACAGGAACAACACAAAATTATACTGATGCATGGTTTATCGGATATACACCTCAGTTTGTAACAGGTGTGTGGGTTGGCTTTGATGATGCAAGAATTAAATTCGGAGGTTCTTACGGACAAGGAGGATATGCAGCCGCACCTATTTGGGGCAGATTTATGAAGTATGTTTATGATGATAAGGAATTTGATTTTCCTGTTGAATATTTTTATATGCCGGAAGATTTGGAAGAAGTCGGAATTTGTTCCATTTCAGGTTTAATGGATAATGGAAGTTGTCCTTCTACTCGTGAACTTGTTTTAAAAAGAAATTTACCGCGTAAGTGTAATGTTCCGCATTATTTATTTTCAGATTCTACTTCAGTCTCTGAAACCTCACCGCCGGGAACGGTCGGATATTAATTTTTATTCTTAAATTTTTTTAATTAAACTTATATAAAAATATATATGCAAAAAACTTTATGTATTATTAAACCTGATGCAGTTAAAAAAAATGTTCAGGGAAGTATTATTCAGATGATTCTTGATAACGGATTTAAAATTTCTGCGATGAAATTAGTTCAGTTAAGTGAAGATCAGGCAAAGAAGTTTTATGAAGTTCATAAAGAAAGACCTTTTTACG
>DOWN01000141.1:0-539 GCA_003519545.1 Bacteroidota bacterium | reverse complement strand
TTCATAAAGAAAGACCTTTTTACGGTGAGTTGATAAATTTTATGATTTCCGGACCTGTTATTCCTATCGCTCTTGAAAAAGAAAATGCTGTTGCTGAATGGAGAAAATTAATTGGTGCTACTGATCCTGCCGAAGCAGAAGCAGGCACTATCAGAAAATTATTTGCAAATTCAAAATCTGAAAACGCTGTTCACGGTTCTGATTCTGAAGAAAACGGTGTTATTGAAACAAATTTCTTTTTTAAACCTGAAGAATTCGTAAAATAAATTTGATTTTTATCTTAAAAAAAAAGGAGTTTCAAAGATTTTTGAAACTCCTTTTGTGTTTTTAAAAAGTTTAAATTTAATTTCCGCTGCTCTTCGGAGGAACTATCGTAAATGTCCTTACAACCGCATCAATCAAATCTTTATACTTATCATAAAATTCCTTTCTGATATTAGCGAAAGCGTGAATTTTATCTGTCTTGGTAAATAAATAATATTTAATTGTTGTAACTCCCGCAAGTGTTCTCGGGTTTGATTTAAATGCCGTTATTGTTG
>DOWN01000315.1:44519-45262 GCA_003519545.1 Bacteroidota bacterium | reverse complement strand
GTCTTCCAACCTGTTGAATTGTTCTTCTGAAAATGATTTAAGTATTTCTATGTAGTGACTGCTTATCAAGTGATATTAATAATTAAATATACTTATTCATTTCAGATAATTAAATTATATATTAAGTGAATTAAACAAATTTTATTTTCTAAATGCGACCTAATCAGTCGCATTATATTGTAAATAAAGCAATAACATTAGACAAGAGATTTATTTTATCTGTTTAAGTTAAATATATTTTTCATATTTTTGAATATTCCTTTATGAAAAAATTTCTACTCGACTACAACCTCAAAGTCAGACTTCCGATAATACTGTTTACTGCAGCAGCGGTATTTACTATTACCTATTTTACATCCTTTGCAGAAAGAAACGGAATTGGATATCAACCTGAACAACCAATAGCATTCTCTCACAAGCTTCATGCCGGTGCTATGCAAATTGACTGTAAGTATTGTCATACAAATGTTGAAAAATCAAGTTTTGCAAATGTGCCTTCAGTAGATGTTTGTATGAACTGTCACAACCTTGCAAGAAAAGACAGACCGGATATTGTTAAACTCAATGAATATTATGAACAGGGAAAACCTTTACCCTGGAAAAGAATTCACAGAGTACCGGATTTTGTTTATTTCAATCACAGTGTTCACGTGAATAAAGGTATTGATTGTGCTAATTGTCATGGTGATGTCAAAAATATGGATGTGGTCGCTCAGGTTAATTCATTTACAATGGCGGCTTGT
>DOWN01000315.1:17294-44460 GCA_003519545.1 Bacteroidota bacterium | reverse complement strand
AATTCATTTACAATGGCGGCTTGTCTTGATTGCCATAAAAATCCGGAAAACAGAATTGCTGAATTTAAACTTATTAAAGATAACCTGAAAAAAGGTCCGGAATATTGTTCTGCTTGTCATAGATAATATTTGTGTTTTTTGTTTTAACTTTTAAAATAATTAGTTTATAGAAATTTTTTACACCTTCAATGGATAATAAAACCAAACAACCTGAGAAAATTAAAAGAAAAAAATTCTTTTTATTATTCGGTGCTTCAGTTGCCGGTGTTATCGGGTTTATAAAATCACCTATCAAAATTTTTAGTGGCAAAGGTAATAATTCCAATCCGTCTGCAAAAAAATCTTCAATTAAAATTGAACAAAATCCATTGTCAGTAAAAAGAGAATCAAAGTCAGGAATCTTTAACAGTTAATATGGGTAAATCAAATAATAAATATATAGATCTGAGTTCCGAAATTTTGAAGTCCGATGAAAAGGTTAATCACGAAAATGAAAAAATCGGGGATAAAGATATTCACTACTGGAGAAGTTTTAAGGAACTTCATAACGATCCGGAATTTATAAGAGCAAAAAACCTTGAGTTCGATAAAAGTTCTAATAAACCTTTTGAACCGGGTGAGTTCTCCGGTTTCTCAAGAAGAAAATTTTTAGGTCTGCTTGCTGCTTCTGCTTCTTTTGCCGCTGCAGGGTGCTCTAACTATAGAGATAAAGGTGAAATTATCCCTTATAATAAAAAACCTGAAGAAATTGTTGAAGGTAATCCTAATTTCTTTGCCTCTACTATTAATATATCCGGTGAACCGGTAAATGTTTTAATTAAATCAAGAGAAGGTCGCCCGATCAAAGTTGATGGGAATCCTGATAGCCCAATTTATAAAGGGAAAGTAAATGCCGTCGCTCAAGCGAGCATCCTTAGTCTCTACGATCCTGATAGAATTAAAAATCCTAAAATAAATAACGGCTCTTACGGGCTTGAAAATTTTGAAGATACTGATTGGGCTACTGTTGATAATCAAATCATTAAGTTATTAAATGATACTAATGCGTCAGGTAAAGATATCGTAATCTTGTCGGGAAATATTTATTCTCCGACTTTTAAAAAAGTTTTAACTGAATTTAATGCAAAATATCCGACTGCAAAGGTTTATACTTATAATACTTCGGGTATGGCTACAAAAAATTCTGCATGGCAAAAATCTTATGGCTATTCTAAATATCCCGTAGTAAATTATGACAAAGCAAAAGTAATCTTATCACTTGAATCTGATTTTCTTGCCGATGATGTTAACGCTATTCAAAACGCAAGAAAATTTGCGAGAAACAGAGAAATAATAAACGGTGACAGTTTTAACAGATTGTATTCTGTTGAAGGTAATGTGTCACTTACCGGTATGAATGCTGATTACAGATTCAGATTAAGAACAGATGCTATTGAAGAATTTGTTTTATGTTTGCTCAATGAATTTGTTAATAAAAGAAGATTAACTAACATTTCTCCTGATGCTTCTGTCGCATCTGCTATATCAGGAAATAATCTTGATCAGTTTGTTGCTAAATATAATCTGAATAAAGATCATATCTCGAACCTTGTTGAAGACTTAACTAAAAATCAAGGTGCTTCTTTCGTTTCAGGCGGATATGTGTTACCTGAATCTACGCATATTTATATAAATCTTTTAAATGAAGTTCTCGGAAATCGCGGATTATATCAGCAATTATATTATGAAGAATCTCCGCTGCCTTTTGAATCCAATGATATTCAGGATTTAATTAATAAATTAAATTCAGGAAGTGTCGGTGTTTTAATTAACTTTGATGTAAATCCTGTTTATAATCTTCCCGGAAGTATGAACTTCAAAGATGCGATGATTAAAGCAGGTAAAGTGATTACTATGACTACGCTTGATAATGAAACATCTTCGCTCAGCAGTTATGTTTTACCAATAAATACTGATTTTGAAAGTTGGGGTGATTTCAGATCCAGAGTTGATTTTTATTCTTTCCAGCAACCGGTTTTATCTCCTTTATTTAACACCAGACAAAAAGAAGGTTTAATTTTAAACTGGATAAACGGAAACGCTCAGTCTTATAATAATGATATTTACCATAATTATCTGAAAGATAACTGGGAAAAAAATCTTTATCCCGGCTTTTTTTCAAATGTAAAATTCATTGAATTTTTCTTTGCTTGTCTTCATGACGGTGTTTTACCTGTAAATTTTACTCCGGTTCAATTAAACGCTTTTACCGGAAGT
This sequence comes from Bacteroidota bacterium, assembly GCA_003519545.1. GTDB lineage: Bacteria > Bacteroidota > Ignavibacteria > Tepidaquicellales > Tepidaquicellaceae > UBA9002. Next base: position 42,204 of record DOWN01000315.1, on the reverse strand, counting down.
GCCGCATCGCAGATAACATCGGGTATGAAGTCTTCTGATAAACCGGTGTTTTTAATTACTCACAGTCCTTATCTTTATGATGGAACTCTTGCTAATAACGGATGGCTTCAGGAAGTTCCTCATCCAATTTCAAGAGTCGTTTGGGATAACTATGCTGCAATTTCTCCTGATACTGCTAAAACTCTCGATGTTTCAACCAATGATTTAATTGAAATTGCTTCAGGAAATAATACTATCAAATTACCTGTAATGATTCAGCCGGGAATGGCTGATAATGTTATTGCTACAGAACTTGGTTATGGAAGAGAAATTGGCGGAACGGTCGGAACTGATGTCGGTGTAAATGTTAATCCATTTATTTCCAAATCAAATGGTGTAACTGAATTTTTATATAATAATATAGCAATAACAAAATCTTCGGGTTCTTATGAATTAATATCCACTCAGGAACATTATCCTATTGATGACCCGAGATATAAAAATATACAGATTAAAAGACATATCATTCAGGAAGGAACTTATAATCAATATAAGAAAAATCCTAAATCCGTAATAATTAAAGAGTCTATTGAAGGTATTCCACTTGATGAATTCCCAAGCATAAATCCGAGTATTAATAATCCGAATACAGAAGGATACAGAAGTACTAATAATATGTATCAGGGTCCTGTTAAATGGGCTATGGCGATTGATATGAACAAATGTATCGGTTGCGGTCAATGCGTTGTATCATGTAATGTTGAAAATAATATTCCTGTAGTCGGTAAAGAACAGGTCGGTAAAAACAGGGAAATGATGTGGCTTAGAATTGACAGATATTATTCAGGTGATGCTACAAACCCTAAAGCAAATTTCCAGCCAATGCTTTGTCAGCACTGCGATTTTGCTCCTTGTGAAAATGTTTGCCCGGTGCTTGCTACATCTCACAGTGAAGACGGTATCAATGGAATGGCTTATAACAGATGTGTCGGTACAAGATATTGCAGTAATAACTGCCCTTATAAAGTAAGAAGATTTAACTATTTCAATTTTAGAAATAGTTTTAATGATGGATATCAGGAAAATGAATATTTCTCACTGATTGCTAATCCTGAAGTTACCGTTCGTTCAAGAGGGGTGATGGAAAAATGTACTTTCTGCGTTCAGAGAGTTATGAAAGCAAGACAGGTGGCTATTCAGGAAGGAAGAACAGTTAAAGGTAATGATGTAATCACTGCTTGTCAGGAAGCATGTCCGACTGAAGCAATTGCATTCGGAAATATGAATGATAAAGAAGATAATATTCAGATTTATAGAGAACATCCTCTTGCATATTACTTGCTTGAGCCTATCAAAGTAAAACCTAATGTAACTTATATTGCAAAATTAAGAAATACTGTGGAAGAATTAACACATACAGGAGGGGATTCACATTGAGTTACGACGCTACTTATACAAAAGAGCTTCCTTTAGTCCCCGAAAGAAATTCTTTTAAAGAAATTGATGATGTAATTTTAAAACCGGTTGATTCCAAACCTACTAAAAAATGGTGGATAGCAATTTCTATTTCAGGAACTGCTCTCGCTATTGGTCTTTTCTGCTGGACTATGACGGTTATGTATGGTATCGGTCTCTGGGGAAATAATAATACAATCGGATGGGGTTTTGATATTGTGAACTTTGTTTTTTGGATTGGTATCGGTCACGCAGGTACTCTTATATCTGCTATCCTTTTCCTTTTCAGACAAAAATGGAGAACGGCTATTGCCCGTTTCGCTGAAGCGATGACTATCTTTGCGGTATTATGTGCTACAATGTTTGTTGCTCTGCATACAGGACGACCTTGGCTTGATGGTTATCTATTTCCTTATCCTAATCAGAATGCGATTTGGGTTAACTTCCTTTCGCCTTTAAACTGGGACGTATTTGCTGTTAATACTTATTTTATAATCTCTTTCGTTTTCTGGACTATCGGTCTCATTCCTGATTTTGCAACGATGAGAGACAGAACAAAAAGCGGAATTAAAAAAATTGTTTATTCGGTTTTAAGTTTGGGTTGGAGTAATTCTAACAGAAACTGGCAGCATTATGAAAGAGCATATTTAATTCTTGCCGGTATTTCTACTCCTCTCGTTCTTTCTGTGCATACAATTGTTTCTTTTGACTTCGCGGTATCTATTATTCCGGGTTGGCATACTACAATTTTCCCACCTTACTTTGTTGCCGGTGCTATCTTCTCCGGTTTCGGTATGGTGTTGACTGTTATGATTTTCGTGAGAAAAATTTTCGATATGGAGCATATTATTACTTTAGACCATATTGAAAAAATGAATAAAATTTTGCTTGCTACAGGTACTATGGTTGGTTATGCTTACGGTATGGAAATGTTTATGGCTTGGTATTCAGGTTATATCTTTGAACAGTTTGCTTTTCTTAACAGAGCCTTTGGTCCTTACTGGTGGGCTTACTGGATTATGGTTGCCTGTAACGTAGGTTTCCCTCAGTTGTTCTGGTTCAAAAAAATCAGAAGAAATATCCCGATTATGTTTGTTCTCGTTTTACTTGTTAACGTAGGTATGTGGTTTGAAAGATTTGTAATTATCGTAACTTCTCTGCACAGAGATTTCTTACCTTCCAGTTGGGCAATGTATTTCCCGACTATGTATGATTATGGAATTTTACTCGGAAGTTTTGGTTTATTCTTTACTTTAATTCTACTCTTTGTTAGAGTTCTTCCTTCTGTCGCTATTTCTGAAATTAAAGCGGTTGTTCCTGGTGCACAGCCTACGCATCACAATGAAGGAGGTAGTCACTGATAATGATTAACAAACTGATAAATATATTTAAAAAAGTTAACGAAGATCAGAATCCATGGAAAGATGAAAGATCTGAAAATGTTTATGCTGTTGCCGCTTTGTTCAACACTCCTAATGAAATTATTCATGCGGCTGAAAAAGTTTCAGGTGACGGTTATAAAGATTTTGATGTTAACACTCCATATCCTGTTCATGGTATGGACGATGCTATGAAATTAAAACCTACAAGACTTGGATGGTTTAGTTTCGCTTTAGGTTTGACAGGTACTTTGACTGCACTTTCTATGATTTTTTATATGAATGGAATTGATTATAATAATATAATCGGTGGAAAACCTTTCTTTAATTTCCCTCCTTCCATTCCGGTTACTTTTGCTCTTACAATTTTATTTACTGGTTTAACTACTGCAGGGGTTTTAATCGCTCTTTTCAGTAAGTTACCTTGGCTTAATAATCCTTTGCTTGATTCCGATTATTCAAAAGCAACTTCTCAGGATAAATACGGAATTTATATTAAATCTTCAGACCCTAAGTTTAATCAGTCTGAAGTTGAAAATTTATTTAAATCACTCGGTAGTTCTGCTGTAAGTCTTATTTATGACAGCAAAGTTAACGAGAAGAAAATAAAAACCCCGATATTTGAAGCGGGTTTTATTAAAATTTTAATCGGTGTTGCTATCGCAACTTCCGCTATTACATATATCACTCTTAATTGGTTAATTTTTCAGCCTCCATTTGACTGGATGGTATTGCAACCTAAAGTATTACCTCAGGAGAAAAGTAAAATTTTCGCTGACGGTTTCGGAATGAGAGAACCGGTTGCAGGAACTGTAGCAAGAGGTTATATGCCTTATGAATATAAAGGTATGCCTGATTCAGTTGTTAAACTTCTTTCTAATCCGCTTCCTGTAAATGAAAAAACTTTATTGACAGGGCAGAAAAGATATGATACTTATTGTAGTCCATGTCATGGAAATTATGGAAAAGGTGACAGCAGATTACGTGGGCAATTCCCTAATCCACCTTCTCTGCTTACAGATAAATTAATTAACTGGACTGATGGTAATATTTATCACGTTATTACAAACGGGCAAAATGTTATGTCAAGTTATGCAAAACAAATTTCCCGTGATGACAGATGGGCGATTGTTCATTATATTAGAGCATTGCAAAGATCGCAAAATGCTAAAGACAGTGATTTGAATTAATAATTAACTGAAAAAATTTTAGATGGAATTACAAAATAAAAAAGAAATTTCAGGTAAAGTAACAACAATAGGATTTATACTCCTTGGTGTTGGTGCTATCCTAATTGCGGCTTCTTTTATGGTTAATAAAGAAAGAGCATTCTTTGATTATCTTATAATGTATATGTTTATTATAAGTATCGCTCTTGGTTCTTTGGCTTTGGTCGCTCTTGAATATCTCGTTGGTGCTAACTGGAGCACCCCTTTCAGAAGAATCAGTGAATTTCTCTCTTCTATGATTCCGCTTTTAATTCTTCTTGTAATACCTGTTATTCTCGGAATGCATGATTTATATCACTGGACTCATCAGGAAGCAGTTGAGACTGACCCGATTTTAAAAGGAAAAGAACCTTATCTCAATAATCAGTTCTTCTTCATTCGACTTGGAATTTATTTTGTAGTTTGGTTTTTGTTTTTTATCGCGTTTATTAAAAACTCAAAAAATCAGGATAAAGACGGTAATGTAATTTATACAAAAAGAAATACTACATTATCAACTGTCTTCGCTCCTGTATTTATGATTACACTTACTTTCTGTGCTGTTGATTTGATGATGAGTCTTGAACCTCACTGGTATTCTACTATTTATGGTGTTTATTATTTTGCAGGAACTATTGTTGCTGCTTTTGCTTCTTTAACTTTGATTTCAGTTTTATTAAAACAAAACGGTTATCTTGATCCTCGAATTGGTAATGACCATTTCTACAGTATGGGAACAATGATGTTTGGTTTTAATATATTCTGGGCATATATTGCATTTTCTCAGTTAGTGCTTCAATGGTATGCTGATATTCCTGAAGAAACTTTCTGGTATATGATGAGATGGGAAGGTTCTTGGAAATATGTATCTTTAGGTCTGCTTTTCTTCCATTTCGTATTACCGTTTTTAATTCTGTTACCAAGATCTGTAAAAACGAATTTGAACAGATTAAAAGTAATGTCTATATGGTTGCTTGTTGCTCATTATCTTGATTTATACTGGTTAATTATGCCAACTTATACACATAAAGCAGGTCTTCACGGTCCGGTTTTCGGTTGGAATGAAATTGGTTTTCCTCTTGTAATTATCGGTTTATTTATGATTATTTTCAGACGTAAATCAACTAAAAATAATTTAATGCCTGTTAAAGATCCAAAACTTGAAGCAGGTCTTAATTTTCATTTATAATTTTATATGTCAAACCCGGAAAAACAAAATGTTTTGTTAGGTAAAATAAAAGAAGTATTAGGTGCTTATGGGTTATTCTATATCCTTATACTTGCTATGCTTGTAACTCTCGGATATTTTTATATTAAAAATATCGGATATGTTACTTCTATGTCTAAAGTACCTCTTGTCTATGATACTATTCAGCCGGTTAGTGATTTACCACTTACCAAGGGCACGCTTTCTCCACCTGTTGATGTAAAATTGTTTTTAAATCCAAGTGCTGAAATTATCAATAAAGGTAAATCTCTATATGATATGAACTGTGCAAGTTGTCATGGTGTCAATGGTTTGGGTGATGGAGTTGCAGGTGCAATGTTAAACCCTAAACCGAGAAATTTTACAGATATGGCTAACTGGACTAATGGCAATACAATCGAAGGAATGTATAAAACTTTACAGGAAGGTATTACTTCAAGAGGAATGGCTTCTTACAGTAATTTACCTCCTGAAGACAGACTTGCTATGATTTCCTATATTAGAACTTTAAGTCCTAATTATCCTAAATTAACCGAAACTGATTTACAAACTCTTGATGTTATGTATAGTCTTTCTAAAGGAAGTATGATGCCAAATCAAATTCCTGTCAGCAAAGCAATGGGTAAACTCATTGAAGAGTATGGAACTGTTGAATCAAAAATAGATTCACTTGCAACAATTATTTCAAAAGATAAAGATAATCCTGCGGCTGTTATTTTCAGAAGTATGACAAACAATTTAAATAAAGCATTGACTTCTCTGAATAATAATACACGATGGAATGAAAATGAAAATGAATTTGTTAATTTTATTATGAAGAACCCTGTTCAAAACGGTTTCAAAACGGAATCCATTTCTATGTCTAAAGAAAATTTGACTCTCGTATTTAATTATATTCGTAATATTTATAACTCAATGAATATGTTCAAGACTCAGTTGAATTTGACATCCGCTTCTGTAATTGACACTGTGAACAAGGTTAATAATGTAAATGATACTACAGTAATAAAATAATGAAGTTATTAATTTATATATTATCATTTTTTGTTTTAAATAATTTTGCTTTTGCAAACAACGAAGAACCGTCTCCGTCTGATGTTGGTGTTGATGAAAAACTCGGCGAAATGGTTCCTATGAATATTACATTTTCTGATGAATATGGAAAACCTGTTAATTTAGGTCAGTTAATTAATGGTAAACCGACTGTTGTTTCTCTTGTTTATTACAGATGCCCGGGAATTTGCAGTCCTATTATGAACGGAATGTCTGAAGTAATTGACAGACTGGATATGGAAGCAGGTAAAGATTATAATGTTGTTACGATTAGTTTTGATCCTCGTGAAGATTATTTGATGGCTTCTGAAAAAAAGAAAAATTATCTTGCCTCATTTAAAAATAAACAGGTTGATGAAAATACCTGGAGATTTTTAACCGGTGATTCTACTAATATAGCAAAAATCTGTAATGCTCTCGGTTGGAAATATATAAAACAGGGAGATGATTTTGCTCACGGTGCTGCAATTATGATTCTTTCTCCTGAAGGTAAAGTTGTCAGATATTTATATGGTGTTGAATATCTTCCGTTTGATTTTAAAATGGCTCTTACTGAAGCATCTGAGGGAAGAACCGGAGCAACAATTTCTAAACTGATGAAACTCTGTTTCAGTTATGATCCTGAAGGTAGAAAATATGTTCTCGATTTTACCAGAGTTTCAGGTGGAATTGTTCTTCTTTTAATGTCTGTTTTCGTTGTTTATCTTGTTGTGAAAAGAAAAAAATCTGATTCAAGTAATACAAGTAGTAATAACGAATCGAATAATGATTCGGAAAATAAAAAAGTTTAAAAATTAAAATAGGTTTTTAAAATATGGCTAACGGAACGATTGCCGGACAACATCCGGAAGAAGTATCGTTTTATGAATACGACGGTAAAAGAAAAGGAATTATGGGATGGCTTTTAACGCTTGACCATAAAAGAATTGGTATCCTTTACCTGATTGCAATGCTTGGCTTTTTTGCTGTTGCAGTTTCTATGGGTGTTTTAATGAGGTTAGAAATGCTCACAACAGGTGAGACTATTATGAAACCTCAGACTTATAATTCCATCTTTACACTACACGGTGTAATTATGATTTTTCTTTTTATTATTCCGGGTATTCCTGCGGTTTTTGGTAACTTCTTACTTCCAATTCAAATAGGTGCTAAAGACGTTATCTTCCCGAGATTAAATCTCTTATCCTGGTACTTATATATAATTGGTGGTCTGCTTGCTATTATCTCTCTTTTCACAGGTGGTGGTATTATGGATACCGGCTGGACTTTTTATGTTCCTTATAGTATCAGAACTACTACCAATGTCTCTCTTTCTGTTTTTGCTGCATTCGTTTTAGGATTTTCTTCAATTTTAACCGGATTGAATTTTATAACAACCATTCATAGAATGAGATGTCCTGGTATGACTTTTTTTAGAATGCCGTTGTTTGTCTGGGGTTTGTATTCTACCGCATGGATTCAGGTTTTAGCAACTCCAATAGTCGGTATTACTTTAGTATTGGTTATTCTTGAAAGATTTTTTGGTATTGGTGTCTTTGATCCTAATAAAGGAGGTGACCCTTTACTCTATCAGCATTTATTTTGGATTTATTCTCACCCGGCAGTATATATAATGATTCTTCCTGCGATGGGTGTTGTATCTGACATTATCGCTACATTTACTAAAAAAGATATTTTTGGTTATGTCCCGATTGCTCTTTCTTCACTTGCTATCGCTTTCGTAGGATATCTTGTCTGGGGACATCATATGTTCACATCCGGTATCAGTGATACTTCAAGAGTTATTTTTTCTTTCTTAACTTTCCTTGTCGCTATTCCGACCGGAGTTAAAGTGTTTAACTGGGTTGCAAGTTTATATAAAGGCTCAATAGATATGCGTGCACCTATGTTATATGTAATGGCTTTTATTATTGTTTTTTCCATCGGGGGTTTAACAGGTTTAGTTCTCGGAACTCTTGATACAGATATTCACTTAACTGATACTTATTTTGTTGTTGCACACTTCCATTATGTTATGTTTGGAGGTATGGGTCTTTTATTCTTTGCCTCACTTCATTACTGGTATCCGAAAATGTTCGGAAGAATGTATAATGAAAAAATGGCAAAGTTTTCTTGTTGGGTTTTTGTAATCGGGTTTAACGTTTTATATTTCCCGATGTTCATTATGGGTTATCTCGGTATGCCGAGAAGATATTATGACTATCTTCCTGAGTTTGCACCATATCATATAGTCGCAACTGTTGGTTCATGGATTATGGTTCTTGGAATGATATTTATGTTTGCAAATCTTATTAGAGGTTTATATAATGGACCGAGAGCAACTGAAAATCCTTGGGACGGAACAACTCTTGAATGGAAAGTTCCATCTCCTCCTCCATTAGAAAATTTTGATAAAATTCCGACAGTCCACTATGGTCCTTATCATAGAGACTGGGAAGACGATAGAAACGAAGTTGTTAAGGAGAAACATTAATGAAAAGAGATTCAGACGCACATGTAGCAAATGCTCATGGTCACACCGGTGACCACTCAGGTGGACATGTCCATCGTGACGATATCGGCTCTAAAATGGGTATTTGGTTATTCCTCTTTACCGAACTTTTACTGTTTGGTGGTATGTTCATTCTCTATGCTGCTTATAGATTTATTTATCCTGATGATTTTAAATCTGCAGCATTAGAACTTGATCCGGTTTTAGGTGCTGTAAATACTATTGTTCTTCTCACAAGTTCATTAACTGTTGTATTGGCTATAGTTGCTCTTCAAAAGAAGAATATAAAACTTTGTATGACTAACTTATGGATAACACAATTTTGTGGTGTTATCTTTCTTGTTAATAAATATTTTGAATGGACTCATAAAATACATTTAGGTATTTATCCAAAAGGTCCGGCACTTGAAGAGATGACGCAAGGTCAAACTGTTTTCTTCGGTTTATATTACGTTATGACAGGACTTCATGGTCTCCATGTTATTGTCGGGATGGCTTTCATAGGTTTTATTATGTATTTTATTAAAAAGAATTACATTACTTATAATAATTATCAGAAATTGGAAAACTCAGGATTATACTGGCACCTTGTTGACGTTATCTGGATTTTCCTTTTCCCATTGTTCTATTTAATTCATTAATTAAAAGTTTATGTCACATTTAAATCTTAGTAATACTGAAGAACATATTGAGAGAGAAGCACAGCATGAAGAAGTTCATCTCGAACATGCTGAACATGATACAGGGTTTGGAACTTATATTCTTGTATGGTTAGGATTAGTAGGATTAACTGCTATCACTGTCACTCTGTCAGGTATTTCTCTCGGCTCTTTAACTATTATTACAGCATTATTAATAGCAACAATCAAAACCTTACTCGTTGCTAATTATTTTATGCACGTAAAATTTGATACTACTATTTTCAAAGTTTTTATTGGCGTTTGTATTATAATTTTTTTAACTATGATTGTGTTAACATTTTTTGATTTAACTTTTAGAAATCCATTAATATGAGACCTAATATAGCAGAATCAGTTGATGCTACTTTTTGGCTGGTATTCGGTATATCAGTTTTTCTACTTTTAGTCGTTGTCGTAGCGATGTTCTATTTTATTTATAAGTTTAATAAAAAAAGACATCCTGTCGCTGAGCAGATTTCAGGACATACCGGTCTTGAAATTACCTGGACTGTTATTCCTCTTATACTTGTGATAATTATGTTTTTCTCCGGATACTATGGTTTTGAAAATATGAGAAATGTTCCTGCCGGTGCTGATTCTATTACTGTTACAGGACAAATGTGGAAATGGTCTTATACTTATCCTAACGGAAAAAAAAGTGATACTCTTTATGTTCCGCTTGGAAAAGATATTCATATGTTAATTCAGTCTATTGATGTTAACCATAGTTTTTACATTCCTTCAATGAGAGTCAAAGAAGATGCTGTTCCCGGTAGAACTAATTATCTCTGGTTTAATGCGGATAAACTTGGCTCTTATGAAATTGCATGTGCTGAATATTGCGGATTGGATCACTGGAATATGTATTCAAGACTTGTAATTATTCCTCAGGAAAAATATTATGAATGGCTCTATGCAAAACCTGACTCTACTGTATCAACTACGACGACTACCACAACTACTCCAACTGACAGTGTAAAAACTTCTGCAGGTGTTACTGATACTACTAAATCAAAAACTGATTCTGTAAAAACAAATAAAAACGATTCTGCTATAAAAAAAGATTCTGTTAAATAATTGAAACAAATTAATACAAATATTGCTATATCTGAAGTAAAAGAGAATTTCTTAAGTCTGATTTTAGAAACAGTTAAATTTAAAATCACTCTCTTTGTTGCACTCACGACTTTTCTCGGTTATCTTCTTGCTTCAAATGCTTTTTCTTTTGATTTTATTTATTCTGTTTCCGGAATTTTTCTTCTCGCTTGCGGATCAGCGGCTTTAAATCAATTCCAGGAGAGAAAATTTGACGCTCTTATGAAAAGAACTATGAACAGACCAATTCCTTCCGGTAAAATATCTGCGACAAATGTTCTTTTGTTATCTGTTGTTTTATTAATTTCAGGTTCGTTAATTTTATTTTTCTATACGAATCTTCTTACGCTTGCTATCGGTATTCTCACTTTAATTTGGTATAATTATATTTACACTCCATTAAAAAGAGTTACTTCTCTTGCAATAATTCCGGGTTCTGTTGTAGGTGCTTTGCCACCTATTGCAGGTTGGGTTGCTGCCGGCGGAAATCTTTTCAATGTTAATATTGAAATTTTATTTGTTTACTTTTTCCTTTGGCAGATACCTCACTTCTGGTTACTGCTTTTGATTTATAACAATGATTATAAAAATGCTGGGTTTCCTGTGTTGACTGATAAAATTAAAAACTATTCACTTAAAATTCTTATCACAGCAGGTTCTGTCATTACAGCAGTTATACCACTTCTGTTGATTATCACAGGTTTTATTAATTTTGAAGTTTCTGCTGTGTTAATGGTTGCGGCGAGTATTGCTATCTCTGTGTATTTTATAAAATTTTTAAATAAAGATTTTAATTCAAAATTAATTTTGAATTCTTTCATACTGATTAATATTTTTAATTTAATAGTAATTTCGGTTCTATCTTTAGATAAATTAATAAGTTTCATTTAAAACTATGAGTATTTTTGATCAATTAGTAATTCCACCAACGGCACATCATACTGATTTGCTTAATATATTTCTTGTTTTTTCTATGTTGCTCTTTGTTCCTTATGCTTGCGTATTGTTAGGTGCTTCATTCCTTTCAGTTTATTTCAAACGTGAAGGCAGCAAAAGAAAAAACAGTATCTATCTCAGATTTTCACATGACATTCTTGATAAACTGGTTGTAAAATTAAGTGTCGGTATTGGAGTTGTTATAGTTCCGGTATTTTCCATCACATTCGTTTATGCTCAGTTGCTTTATAATGCTCAGGTTATTTCAGTTAGTATTTTATTATTATCAAGTATTCTCTTTACTGCGGGAATTATACTTCTTGCGAGATTTAAAAATTCAATGAATCTCGAAAATGTTTTTTCATCAATTAAAAACATTGTTCCGGAAAAAAATAAACTTCCTGAAAATGTTAAATCTATTGAAGCAGAAGTCAAATCTTCAATTAGTCAAAATGGAATTACTTCACTGATTGTTTTAATCTTTGCCGTATTCCTTTATACAGGTGCCGTATCTATTGCTGAAAATCCTGCTAAATGGGATAGTGTAACTAATATTCTCGGTTTTTTAATTTCCCCTGATACATGGATAAACTTTGGTCTATTTATAACAAGTGCATTCTCTATCACATCCGCATCAATACTATTCCTCTTTTTCAGATGGAATGGTGGACTTAAAAATATGACTGAAGAATACAGACAATATGTAACAAGTTTTTCTGTAATTACTGCTTTCGTATCAACTTTGCTCATTCCTTTATTTTTAATAATCAAATTTTTAATAACTCCTGAAGTTGCTTTATCTAAAGGTGTGTTTATTTATTCAGGTTTAGCATTAATTTCCTTGCTCTTAGTTTGTAATTTCTTTTATGCAATTATAAGAAATTCAGAAGTTAAATGGTCTTCTGCTGCTTTCCTCGTTTTAATCATTGCATTCACTTTCATTATTATAAAAGACCAGGTAACGCTTGCTAATGCTCTCAAAAAACACCTTGTAGTTGTTAATCACGTTGCAGATTCTATCGAGAATGTAAAATTTCCAAAGAATGTAAAAGTGGCTGAAGTTAGCGGTGAAGAATTATTTACCACAAAATGTTCTGCTTGCCATAAATTTAATGAAAAACTAACCGGACCTCCCTATGACGTTACAGTTCCTAAATATAACGGTGATGTAAAAAAACTTGCCGCTTATATTTATAACCCTGTTAAAATTGATCCGGGTTATCCTGCGATGCCTAACCAGGGTGTAACTATGAAAGAGGCGGAAGCGGTTGCTCAGTTCTTAATTGATAAAGTTAAGCAAGATACAGGTAAATAATTTTAAAATAAATTTTATAAAGGGGCGAAAGCCCCTTTTTTGTTTATATGAAAAAAATCATTACAGTACTTTCAGGTGCTGGCATTTCTGCCGAAAGCGGGTTATCAACTTTCCGAGACAGTGGTGGTCTTTGGGAAGGATATGATGTAATGGAAGTCGCTTCTATTCAGGGTTGGCACAGGAATAAAAAACTAGTCCTCGAATTTTATAATAAAAGAAGAAGCCAACTTGAAAACGTTAATCCAAATAAAGCACATTTGTTAATCGCTGAACTTGAAAAACATTTTATTGTAAACGTGATTACCCAAAATGTTGATGATTTACACGAGAGAGCTGGTTCAAAAAATATTACACATTTACACGGAAAATTAACAGAGGCAAGAAGCAGTCTGAATGAAAGTTTAATTTATGAAATCGGATATAAAGAAATCAATATTGGTGATAAAGCAGAAGATGGTTCTCAACTTAGACCTAATGTTGTATGGTTCGGTGAAGCAGTTCCAAAAATGCAAGATGCAGTTAAACTTATATCCGATTCAGATATAGTTATTGTTATCGGTACTTCTATGGTAGTTTATCCTGCAGCAGCATTAATCGATTATGCACCTTATGATTCTCATAAATTTATAATTGATCCATCAAAACCGGAACTTTGGAAGGATTATAAAAATTTGGAGTTTTTAGAAATGAAAGCAAGTGTAGGAATGGAACATCTTTATAGTCGTTTATTATCTGATTTTACATAATTTAACTTAGCATTTACATTGAAAATAAAAATCAATATCTCTATTTTTATAAAATTTAAACTTTAGATGGCAAAAGGATACAACGTTCTCTTTGTTACCAGCGAAGTTATTCCATATTCAAAAACCGGTGGTTTAGCAGATGTCTCAAATTCACTTCCCCAAGCCCTTAATTCTCTGTCTAATGAAGTCAGAATAATTACCCCGAAATACGGGCAATTAGATGAAAGAAGACTTCAAATTCATGAAATTAAAAGGTTAAAAGACATTAACCTTGATATGGCAGGTAAGAAATATAAGTATAGCATTAAATCATCTTTCATTCACGGGAAAAACACTAAGGCTCAGATATATCTTCTTGAAAATCAGGACTTTTTTAAGAACAAGGGGATTTATCAGAATATTAAAACCAAAAAGGATTTTCCGAATAACGATGAGAGATATATGTTTTTCTGTAAAGCGGTTCTGGAAGTTCTGGAAATTCTTCAATGGAAACCTGATATTATTCATTGCAATGATTGGCAAACCGGATTAATTCCGTTTTTTATTAAAACATTATATAAGGATAATCCGCATATCTCTGATATCAAAACAGTTTTTACTATTCATAATCTCGCTTACCAGGGTAATTTTCCGAAATCAACTTTCAAAAAAACTGATTTGTCTGAAGATTTTTTTAACGATAACACTGTTAAGTTTCATGATAAATTCAGTTATTTAAAAGCAGGTATTAAATATGCCGATAAGGTTACTACTGTAAGCCAAAAATATGCTGAAGAAATCAGAACTGACAAAGAGTATTCTTCCGGTATGGAAGATGTATTGAATGAAAGAAAAAAAGATTTGGTCGGAATATTAAATGGAATTGATAACTCTGTATGGAATCCAAGTTTTGATAAAGTAATTGATTATAGATATACTTATCAGGAAATCCCTCTAAAGTATGAAAATAAAAGAGAACTTATTGAAAAACATAAACTAACTTATGATGAAAATATTCCGCTAATTGGAATCATTAGCAGACTTGTTGACCAAAAGGGTTTTGATTTAATCGTTGATGCGTTTGATGAAATAATGAAAGAGAATATTCAAATGATAATTCTCGGAACAGGTGAAGAAAAATATCAGAAATTTCTTTTGAAAATGAAAAAGAAATATAACGATAAACTGATTATTCATATTGGATTTGATGAAGAACTCGCTCATAAAATTGAAGCGGGAAGTGATATGTATCTAATGCCTTCAAAATTTGAACCTTGCGGTTTAAATCAAATGTATAGTCTAAAGTATGGCACTGTGCCTATTGTTAGAAATACCGGTGGTTTATCTGATACTGTAACAAATTATAAAGATGCAAAAAAAGGTAACGGATTCTTGTTTGAAAAATACGATGCAAAAGAGATGGTTAAAACTATTAAAACGGCAGTAAATATTTATCAAAATGACAGAAAACTTTGGTATGGACTTATGAAAAATGGTATGGCTCTGGATTTCTCATGGAATCTCTCGGCTAAGAAATATATGGATTTATATCAACAAATTTGTAATAAAAAATAATTATTGAATAAGGCTGTTTTTTTAGACAGAGATGGAACAATCAATGAAGAAGTTGATTATCTAAGTAAAGTTGAAGATTTAATCCTGATTAAAAATGTACAAAATGCTCTTTTAAATCTCAAAAATTCAGGATTTTTGAATATTATTGTTACAAATCAATCCGGTATTGCTCGTGGATTCCTTGATTTAAATACCCTTGAAAATATTCATAATGAATTAAAAAAAAGATTAACGGATTCTTCAGGTTGTTTAATAGATGATATTTTTTTCAGTCCGTATCATTCCGATGGTATTATCAAAGAATTTAAAATTGATCACGTTGACAGGAAACCTAATACCGGAATGATAGTTAAAGCAATTAGCAAGTATAATATTGACATCAAAAAATCATGGTTTGTAGGGGATTCTTATACTGATATGTTGTGTGCAAATAATGCCGGATTAAAAAAAATTCTTGTGCTTACAGGTTACGGCAAAAAACATTTAAAATCTTGTCTTGATAATAATATTAAACCTGAATTTATTGCTGAAAATATTGATGAAGCATCTGAATTTATTTTAAAAAATTAAAAATTGAATTATTCTTTCCTATTTACCTCTCTAAAAACTGAAAACTAAATGAAAATAAAAGTAATTAATATTTTATTCCCTTGTATCACTCTTTTGTTAATTGTCACATCGTTTTATTCGTGTAAAACCGAACCGACTGATCTCGGTTTGAATTTTATCGATCCCGATGATACTACGGCTACTTTCGTTCTTGATTCACAAGCAGATACAATGAGAATCTCAAATACAAACTATAAAAAATTTATCAACACTTTCGGATCTGATTTTATTATGATTGGTAAATATAATGGATATGAAACCCGTTCTTTTGTTGAGTTTTTTAATATCCCATCTGATTATGATAGTGCTACTGTTTTATCTGCTAACGTTGTAATGAAATATAATAAATATGCCTTTCAGGATTCTAACGGTACAGTAGGTTTTAATATTTATAAATTAAATAAAAATTTTACTCTCGGAAGCATTACCTGGGATTCTGTTTCAACCTCTGATATTGATAATGTATCTCAGGGAAATTATACCGGTAACCCGACAGACACAGCTGCTTTTAATATCACTTTGAATAATACTCTTATTAAAGACTGGCTTGAATATGCAGCTGATACAAATTACAGTGTAAAGAATAACGGAATTGCAATACTTCCAGATAATTCTTCTACTACAATAAAAGGTTTTAATTCTTCTTTTATTAACAATAATCCTTTTAAAATTAGAGCGACCGTTTTAAAAAACGGTGATACTACAACACTTGAATTTATTCAATCTAACAGTGTTTGGTTTTGCAATGCTCCTTCGTCAATTCTTTCTCCGGATATGATTACTCTACAAAATGGAGTTGCTTATAAAAATTTAATGACTTTTGATTTATCTAAATTGCCCTCTAATGTAATTATAAATGAAGCAACCGTTACTTTAACATTAAATTCCGGAAGTTCTTTTATCTCAAATAACCCTGATAAAAGATTGAGAATTTTTATGGCAGGTGACACTGTAAATTACAGAGATACTCTCTCTTCGATACTATCAGTGCAACCTAACGGAAATAGTTATTCTTTTACTGTTAACGGTTTCTTTCAGTTTTGGAATAATAAAACTTATCAAAATTTAGGTCTTATTATTACTTCTGTTAATGAACCTGCAAATCTTGATAAATTTGTTTTCTACGGTTCAAATTTTCCTGACGTAACTTTAGTTCCAAGATTAAAAATTAGATATACACCAAGAATATCACAATAAAAAATAATGAACAAGTTTCAAAAAATAATATTTCTCTTTTGTTTAAGTTTTATTTCATCAAATGTTTTCTCCCAGGATGACGAATTTCCGGGTGGTTCTCCCTATACAATTTTCGGTATCGGAGATTTAAAATATAATACAAGTCTTAGAACTAATGCAATGGGAGTGCAGGGAATTGGTTTACTCGGTAATTATGTAAACAATATGAATCCTGCTGCTAACATATTCCTTGATTATACAAAATTCAGTGTAACTGCGGATTACGGTCTCTTGAAATCTACAAATGATATAAGTGAACTGAAAGTCTCTGAAGGAAATGTAACCGGAATGAATATTGGTATTCCTTTCAGCAGAACAAATGGATGGGTTATGAATCTCGGTATTAATCCCATCAGTCTTATCGGTTATAAAATTTCTCAGTCTGGTGTTCAGGATGGTCAGTCATTTAACAAAATTTATTCGGGTAAAGGCAGCTTAACCTCTGTAAGTCTAGGAATGAGTTATATTGTTTTTAAAGCAATTGGTCTCGCTGCTGAATATAATTATGCGTTTGGAAATATAAAAGATGAAAGCAGAGTTGTGTTTAATAACCCTCTGATTACTAATACAAGAATCAGAAGTGAAAATGATTTGAGAGGCTCTTTTTTTAAAGCAGGTGCGGTTTTGTTCGCTGAAAATATTACATCGGATAAAAATTTAAAAAATCTTACTCTTGGTTTTTCTTTCCATTCAAAAGCAAGTTTAACATCTTCTGTGGATGCTATTTATTCTTCAAGTGTTGGTGAAGATACTGTAAGATTTGAAAGAGGTACTTTCGAAATTCCGTATCAATTAGGATTTGGTATTTCAAATAAATTTTCTGACAGATATGTTGTTGCAGCAGATTTGATTATTCAAAATTGGGCAAATTTCAGAGAGTTCGGAATTTCCGACCCAACTTACGGAACTTCTTACCGAGCAGGTCTTGGATTTGAAATCCAACCTTCCAAAGATGACAGAAAATCAATGTGGGAAAAACTAACTTATAGATTTGGTGGTTATTATGACAAAGCATATTATGAAGTTTTAGGAAATAGCATTACCCGATTTGGTATTTCTGCGGGAATTGAAATTCCGATTAGTGAATTAAACTCTATTGATTTTAATGTAAATTATTCAACTCGCGGAAAAACTGATTTTGGTTTGGTAAAAGATCAGTCAATAAATTTTGGAATCGGATTAAATTTTGGGGAGATATGGTTTATTAAAAGGAGAATTGAATAATGAATATTGCCATTGGCTCGGATCACAGAGGTTTCAATCTTAAAAATGAATTAATAGAACATCTAAAAGCAAAAGGATACATAGTTAAAGATTTTGGTTCATTTACTCCTGATAGTGTAGATTATCCTGATTACACAAAACTTGTTGGTGCGTCTGTTAGTTCCGGTGAATCTGATTATGGTGTCCTTATGTGTGGAAGTGGAATTGGAGTATCAATTGCAGCGAATAAAAGCAAAGGAATCAGAGCTGTAAACGCTTGCAGTCCTGAAATTGCAAGAATGTCAAGACTTCATAACAATGCAAATGTTATTTGCTTTGGTGCGGATTTTATTAAATTTGATGAGGCTGTGCTTTCTCTTGAAGCATTTTTGAACACAGAATTTGAAGGCGGAAGACACCAAAGGAGAGTTGAAAAAATTTCTGAAATAGAAAACAATAAATAATTAAATGGAATATTTAAAGAAAGAAGATTCTGAAATCTTTGATGCTATTTCAAAAGAAGCAGGCAGACAAAGTGAAAAGTTAGAAATGATTGCTTCCGAAAATTTTGTTTCTAAAGCGGTGATGGAAGCTCAAGGTTCCGTTTTAACAAATAAATATGCCGAAGGGTATCCGGGAAAAAGATATTATGGTGGATGTGAATTTGTAGATATCGCAGAAGACCTCGCTAGAGACCGTGCTAAAAAACTTTTTGGTGCTGAGTATGTAAATGTTCAACCGCATTCAGGCTCACAGGCAAATATGTCTGTTTATTTTGTTCTTGTTAAACCGGGCGATAAAGTTATGGGTATGAATCTTTCGCACGGTGGACATCTTACTCACGGTTCTCCAGTAAATTTTTCAGGTCAACTTTATAATTTTGTACAGTATGGGATTAATACTGAAACAGGTTTTCTTGATTATGATATGGTCGCTGATTCAGTTAAAAAAGAAAAACCAAAAATGATTACAGTAGGTGCAAGTGCATATTCCAGAAATATTGATTACAAAAAATTCAGAGAAATTGCTGATAGCGTTGGAGCTTTTTTACTCGCAGATATTGCTCACCCTGCAGGATTAATTGCAAAAAAATTACTTAACGATCCCATCCCGCATTGTCACGTTGTTACAACCACAACTCACAAAACCCTTAGAGGTCCTCGCGGTGGTATGGTTATGATGGGAAATGATTTCGATAATCCATTTGGTATTGTTGCTCCTAAATCAGGAAGAACAAAAAAAATGAGTGAACTTATTGATTCTATGGTTATGCCCGGTGTTCAGGGTGGTCCGCTTATGCACGTTATCGCTGCAAAAGCCGTTGCATTTAAAGAAGCTCTAAAGGATGATTTTGAAACTTACGCTAAACAAGTAATATCAAATGCCCGGTCTCTTGCAAATGAACTTATAAATTTTGGATTTAACGTTATTTCCGGTGGAACAGATAATCACTTGATGCTGATTGATTTAAGAAATAAAAATATTTCAGGTAAAGCTGCTGAGGAAGTTCTTGACGAAATCGGTTTAACTTGTAATAAAAATTCCGTTCCTAACGATGATAAAAGTCCTCTCGTTACAAGCGGAATAAGACTCGGAACTCCTGCACTCACTTCAAGAGGTATGAAAGAACCTGAAATGAAAATTATTGCTGGATTTATTAATGATATAATTTCAGACCCAAAAAACGATGATGTTAAAAAAAGAGTTTCTGCCGATATCAAAGAACTGACTTCTAATTTTCCTATTTATAAATAAATTGGATTTTATTTTTAAAGATATTGGTGTGGTGCATAATGAAAGAAACGAAAGAATTGATGATAACTGGGGAAATGTAATTTCAAAAATAATTTTAAATGAGGAAATTCCTGCCGAAGCAGTCAATAACATCTTTGAATTTTCTCATATAGAAGTTATTTATTTTTTTCATCTGATAAATGAAAATGAAGAAATGAATTTTGAAAGAATTCCGAGAGGATTAGAAAATTTATATCCTGTTGGAATTTTTTCACAAAGAGCAAGCAAACGTCCTAATAAAATTGGAAATTCAATTTGTGAACTTGTGGATGTAAATAATAAAATAATTATTGTTAAAGGTTTAGATGCATTGAATAATTCGCCCGTTATTGATATTAAACCGGTTTATTCTTGTTTTTTACCTGAAAAGTCTCGAATCAAAGAACCTGAATGGGTTAGAATAATTACAAAAAATTATTGGTAAAAGAGTTTGAACGACGAAAATAAATCTGAACATATCGTTGAAAAAGAAATGAGTTTTCTTGATCACCTTGAAGAACTCAGATGGCGAATAATTAAAGCACTTATTGGAGTTGTAATTGCCGCAATTGTTGTTAGTGTATTTGTAAATTTTATTGTGGAAAAAATTTTATTAGCTCCTGCTACAAAAACTATTCCTCCTTTGACAATTATTAACATTCAACCTTTCGGTCAATTTACTTTATATATTGAAGTTATTCTCATCGGTGGTGCTATTCTTAGTATTCCCAATATAATTTATCAGTTTTGGAAATTTATAGAACCTGCTCTTAAACCGACTGAAAAAAAATACATCTCTTCAATTGTAATTTTTTCAACTGTTTGTTTTCTCGGTGGTATTGTATTTGCTTATTTTGTAATCTTACCGACTTCATTAGAGTTTCTTGCTAAATTTGGAACTACTGTTATACAAAATACAATTTCAATTGATTATTATATGAGTTTTATTATATCTCTGTGCCTTGCGGCTGGAGTTATTTTTGAACTCCCAATGGTTTCTTTTTTTCTATCAAAAATCGGAATATTAACACCCGAATTTATGAGAAAATACAGAAAACATTCTGTCGTTATTATTTTAATTCTTGCGGCTTTGCTTACTCCAAGCCCTGATATTACAAGTCAACTTTTACTCGGTATTCCACTATTATTCCTTTATGAAATCAGTATTTTAATTTCTAAATTGTCACAAAAAAAGAAAAACTCCGAAACTCAACTTAGCACAATATAAATTTTGAAAGAAAAAGATTTACTTAAAATCAGCGAACCAATTCAGAATGAGTTAAAAGAATTTCAAAAAAGATTTTCAGAAGTTTTAAAATCAAAAGTTGCTCTTCTTGATTTAATCACAAAATATATTTTAAAACAAAAAGGTAAACGTATAAGACCGATTCTCGTCCTATCTTCTGCAAAAATGTGCGGAGATATTAACGACAGGACTTATATCGCTGCTAACCTTGTCGAACTTCTTCATACCGCTACTCTAATACACGATGATGTTGTGGATGATGCTAAGACAAGAAGAGGTATCGCATCTATCAATGCAGTTTGGAAAAATAAAGTTGCCGTTTTAATTGGTGATTTCCTTCTTTCTAAAGGATTAATGATTTCTCTTGATGCTAATGAATATGATTTTCTTAAATCTACAACAAATGCGGTGAAGAGAATGAGTGAAGGCGAACTTTTGCAGATACAAAAAGCAAGAAATTTTGATGCCACTGAAGAAACTTATTTTAAAGTAATTTCAGATAAAACTGCCTCTTTAATAAAAACCTGTTGCGAAATTGGTGCAATGAGTGCTACCGGAGATAAAAATAAAATTAAACTTATGTCTGACTTTGGTGAAAACATTGGTATAATTTTTCAATTACGTGATGATCTTCTTGATTATATTGGCAGAAAGAAATTACTCGGAAAATCTACAGGAAATGATTTAAAAGAAAAAAAATTCACTCTGCCATTGATAGTTTCTTTAAGAAATGCACCTTCATCCAAGTCTAAAGAAATGATGAAATTAATTAAAAGCGATTCTCTTAAAAAATTTGATAAAGTTTATGAATTTGTATATGAATATGGAGGAATTTCTTACACTGATGAAAAAATAAAATATTATTCTGATGAGGCATATAATATCTTAAATTCTTTTCCTGATTCTGAAATAAAAAATTCTCTTAAATCTCTTGTCTTTTTTATTTCAAATAGAAATTATTAATGTGTCAGTTTACTGATTAATTCAAAAATCGCTATTCCATAACTTACAGAAACATTTAGAGATTGCTTCACTCCATACATTGGTATTTCAATAGACATTTCACATCTCTCGATAATTTCATTTGACACTCCTGAAATTTCATTACCTATTACTAAGCACAAAGGAAAATCTTCTATTTTAATTTCTTTGTAATCTATACTTCTGTCTGTTTGTTCTAGTGCACATAATTTATATCCCATCTCTTTAATTTTTTCAAGTGCTTCAATTGGATTCTTATAATATTCATACGGCACGCTTAATGTCGCTCCAAGTGCCACTTTATCTATCTCTTTTCGTGGTGGATGCGGTGTATATCCGCATAAATATAATTTCTCAATAAATGCTCCGTCTGAAGTTCTGAAAATTGATCCTACATTATATATGCTACGGATATTATCACACAATACAACAACAGGAAATCTCTTATGTTTTTTTATGTCTGTAAGATTTTTTCTTTTTGATTTAATTTCTTCGTGTGCAAGTTTTCTCATTTTCTAATTTATTTATTCTCGCTTAATATTTATAGTTATTATTATGTATCACATATGCTAATTTTATATCAACATTTTATTAAAATATATTTCTCTTTTTTTAATAAGTTCAGTTATTTGTTGCTAAATTTATTCCATTTTTATAAGTATGTGTTATAAGATTATATTTTAACACTTATTTAGTATTGTAATATCGTTAATTTTGTGTATGAGCCTTGAAAATCAGGTAATAGAATTTTTTAAATCAGACGGAATTTTGTCAAAAAAATTTGAGGATTATGAATTCCGTCAAAGTCAACTTGATATGGCTCTTGAGATTCTTAAAACTTTACAAGATCAATCTCACTTAATGATTGAAGCACCTACAGGTGTTGGGAAGAGTTTCGCATATCTTGTCCCTTCTATTCTCTATGCAAAACAAAATAAAAAAAAAGCAGTTATTTCAACTCATACAATAAATCTTCAGGAACAGTTATTAAATAAAGATATTCCACTCCTTCAGGAATTAATGCCGGTAAAATTTTCTGCTGCATTAATAAAAGGTAAGACAAATTATCTTTGCCCTAAAAGGCTTCAGAAAGCTCTCGTTAAGTCAGATAATCTATTTGATTCTGATGAAAAGTTTTTTCTTGATAAAGTTTATAGTTGGTCTCGAAATACCGCTGATGGAACTGTTTCCGATTTACCTTTCGCTATTAAACAAAACGTATGGAATTCAATATGTGCTGAAAGGGGAATTTGTTCGTCAAAAACATGTGGCGGAACTGAATCTGATTGCTTTTATATGAAAGCAAAACTCGCTATTGCAGATGCTGATGTTGTTATTGTTAATCATCATTTATTTTTCACTCTGTTTGATGGTGTTTCAGAAGCAGATGCAGAAGGTTACTTGTTTCTTGAAGATTTTATAATTTTTGATGAAGCCCATACTCTTGAATCTATAGCAGCAGAACATATTTATCCTTCACTTTCCCGTGAAATGATAAAATATCAACTCAACAGATTATATAATCCGGCTAAAAAAAAGGGGTTTTTGTTAAACTTACCTTCTCTTCACATTCAACTTTCGGTGCAAAATCTATATGATCTCGTTCACAGATTTTTCTTTAATCTCAAAGAAGAATTATTTATAAAAAATAACGGATTTTATGAAAAACTCGCAGTCCGTGTTTATGAAAAAAACATTGTTGAAGATATATTAACTCCCGAAATTGAAAAACTTCTCGAATACTTGCGTGAATTGAGAAAAAACTGTAAAGATGATATGGAGTTGAATGAACTGAATGATTATATTGTAAGATTCGGTGAATTTAAATTTTATATAACTCATTTTCTTGAACAGAAATATGAGGAAAAAAAAGGAAATGAATTTGTTTATTGGGTTGAACTCTCAGGTATGCGGGAAGATTCCAATGTCTCTATTTGCACTGCTCCAATTGATATTTCAGACTATTTCAGAGAAAATATTTTTCGACCCAATAATACTTCAATATTAACAAGTGCAACACTTACTGTAAATAATAGTTTTGAGTATTTCATTGAAAGATTAGGTGCGGAAAATGTAAATAATCTGATATTACCGACTCAATTTGATTTTTATAACCAGGTAAAAATTTATATTCCATCCGGAATGCCTCCTCCTTCTAAAAATTCAGATATTTTCTATACAGAAAATTTAAAAGACTGGATTTTACATTTCATTGAAAAAACGGAAGGCAAAGCGTTAGTCTTATTTACAAATATGGGACTGATGAAGCAAATAGGAGCAGAGATCAGATCTTTAATAAGTGATAAAAATATTGAGATATTGATTCAGGGAGAAGGGAATTCAAGAAGCACTCTTCTCAAAAAATTCAAAGAAAATACTAACTCTGTTTTATTCGGAGTTGATAGTTTCTGGGTGGGGATTGATGTGCCTGGTGATTCTCTTAGTAATCTTATAATTACAAAATTACCTTTTCAGGTTCCTGATCATCCTGTTGTAAAAGCAAGAATGGAATTTATAGATGCCAGAGGTGGAAATAGTTTTATGGAATATTCATTACCTGAGGCAATTCTTAAATTCAGACAAGGTGTAGGAAGATTAATAAGAAACTCAAACGATAAAGGCATTATCGTTATATTAGATAATAGAATTTTAACTAAACCTTATGAAAAATTTTTTTTGAATTCAATCGAAAAATGTCCGATTGAAAAAATTTGAACTAAATAAATTAAAATGGGAAATACACAAGAACCAACAAATTCCGGTG
>DOWN01000315.1:0-17191 GCA_003519545.1 Bacteroidota bacterium | reverse complement strand
TGATTTAAACTCTGAATCAAATTCTCAATTAAATTCACAATCTCAGCAGATTCAAAACGAATCTCAAAACTCTTCTGAAAAAGAAAAATCAAACGATCATCAAAATGATAAACACAAAAAAAGAAGAGAGTATTATGACAATAACATTTATAATGATGCACGTTCTATTGCTGTAAAGGTCTTGTACCGATGCGAACGGACAGATTCTTTCCTTGAAAAAATTCTCGATTATGAACTTAAAAATGAAAACCTTAATGAATTTGATAAATCTCTTGTAAATGAATTGTCTCACGGTGTTATCAGATGGATGAGAAGACTTGATTGGTTCCTCAACGGCTTTTATAGAGGAAACTATGAAAAATGCCTCCCTGAAGTAAAAAACACTTTACGTGTTGCTATGTATCAGATTTTATTTCTGAATAAAATTCCTCACTTCGCCGCTGTGAATGAAGCAGTCGAATTTATAAAAAAAATTAGGAATGAAAAACACGCAGGTGTTGTCAATGGATTGCTTAGAACTATTCTTAGAACTCTCGATAATCTCGTCTGGCCCTCAAGAGAAATTGATGAAGTTAATTATCTCGGTATTGTTCAGTCACATCCAAACTGGATGGTTAAAAGATGGATTCAGAGATTTGGATTTGATGATGCAGTAAAACTTTGTGAAGCAAATAATAAAAGACCTGTCCTCAGCATAAGAATTAATAAATTAAAAATATCTGAACCGGAGTTTGAAAAATATCTTACTGAAAGAAATATTCAGTTTAGAAAATCAGAACTCCTTGATAATTTTTATACAATAAAACTCGTATCAAAATTATTTACTGAAGATTTATTCAGAGAAGGTGGCTTTTCTATTCAGGATATAAGTGCAGGTTTTGTATCAAATCTCGTAGCTCCAGAGGAAAATGAACTTATAGTGGATTTATGTGCTGCTCCGGGAGGAAAAACTACTCATATGTCTCAACTTATGAATAACTCCGGTGAAATAATTGCAATTGAAAAATATCTTGGAAGACTGGAAACTCTGAAAAGAAATATTGAAAGATTAGGTGCGACAAATGTAAAACTCCTTCACGATGATTTAAATAATCCGAAAAGCAAATTATTAAACGAAGATTTAATTGGCAAAGCTGATAAAATTTTACTCGATGCTCCTTGTTCAGGTCTTGGTGTGCTTTCT
This sequence comes from Bacteroidota bacterium, assembly GCA_003519545.1. GTDB lineage: Bacteria > Bacteroidota > Ignavibacteria > Tepidaquicellales > Tepidaquicellaceae > UBA9002. The sequence goes on along the minus strand of DOWN01000315.1, from coordinate 16,008 downwards.
AAAAAGCCTGACATCAAATGGAAAAGGGAACTGAACGACATAAAAGAGCTTCAAGAATTACAAAAACAGATGATTTCAAACGCCGCTAAATATGTTAAACCCGGAGGCTCATTAATTTACAGCACTTGCACAATTGAATCTGAAGAAAATTCAGAAATTACCGAATACTTTCTAGCAAATCATCCTGATTTTGAAATCGATAATGCCGCTAAATATGTTAATCCTAAAGTAGTTAATTCTCAAGGGTGTGTTGAAATATTTCCACACATTCATTTCATTGACGGAAGTTATTGCGTTAAATTCAAAAAGAAATAATCTCTTTTATTAAGAAGTTATTCCAAATAAAAAAGCCATTCAGAAAATTTCTGAATGGCTTTTAATTTTAATAACTAAAAGTTTTTATTATTTCTTATCTTTTGAATCAGTATCTTTTTTCACATCTTTCATATTCATCATTGGTTCTTTACCTTTTTTCTTTCTTGTCTTTTTAACACCTTTAGTTTTGTTTTCCATCATCTTTTTATCTGCATCAGTTAAGTTAGGAATACATAATACCTGACCCGGATAAATTCTGTTTGGATTTGGAATTGTAGTTGGAACTCTTGAAGGAGCTTTAATCACACCTGATTTATTTGCTTCCCAGATTTTTGGCCACAATCTTGAATTACCATAAATTTCTTTTCTTCCTGCAATTTTGTATAAACAATCACCTTTTACAACTGTGTATTCTTTCATACATTTTGTTGTAACTTTACCGCAGTTTTTAACTTTGGTTTCCATTGCAAGCCATCTGTCCCAGAATTCAGGCAAACATTTTATTTTTGATGCTTGAATTTCTTTGAAACAGTCGTCATTACAGTTCGCATTGATTTTTTTCTCACATGCTTCAAATTTTGATCTGAATGCACTTACACCAGCTTTGTCTGTTCCGACTGCACCGTATAAATCATTCTCTGCCTTTAAAAGTTGTGCATCTAAATCGGCATTTCTTCTTTTCAATGCATCTATATCTGCATTTAAAGAATTTAATTGATTCATTAAATCAGATCTCTTCTGAGTTAACTCATCCATTTGTCTTTGCCATTCTTCCATCGTCATACCATCGGATGGTCCCATATCATCATCGCAACAATCATCCTGTGCTTGCAGATTGGCGGTGCTGACTACGAGTGAAAATGCAAAGAATAAAAACAGAAATTTGTAAAATTTCATTTCTTTTTATCTCCTTTTTAAAATTTTAAAATTTTTATGGACATCTTTTTTGAACTGTTCCTATATCATTGAGATATGCTTTTACTTTTGCATCTTTATCTGCAATTTGCCTCTCTAACTGAGATTTCTGACTCATTGCATCATTCACTTGGGATTGTAATGATTCAACTTCTGCTCTGAGGTCGTTCAATTGCTGCATTTGTTCAGCACTTGGTCCACCACCACAGCCAATCATCCATCCGGACGTAACAAATAATGATACAACTAACAAATATTTTAAATTAGTTGTTATAAAATTCATTTTCTATTCTCCTTTTGAATACTTTTATGAACAAATATATATCAATATATTTGTTTTTTCAAGATATATTATTGTTTTGTAATAATTTAATGTTGATATATCGGCATAAAAAAAGCCCTGTTCCGCAGTTCCGCAACAGGGCTTTTAAATTATTTATTTTACTTTTCGTCGAAGAAATCTCCGAGTTTCATTCTCATATTTGCCAATACAGTTAACGCACCAAACGATCCGCTTGATGTAGTTCCAAGTCTTACTGATGGTCCAATTGCAAACGATGTCTGCCCGAAACCTTCAGCAATATCAGCAATATATATCTCAAATAACAACTGATAGTTCCTTGTTCCACCCCAGTTGTGATTTAATCTTACGTCGAATAATGAACCGGCTACTCTCATCTCTCTCGCAAAGAATCCTGCATTCCACTCACCTAAATATTGTCCGATATATACTTTTGCATTTGTTGATCCTAATGTTCTGAAAGGATATCTGAATTCCCAATTTGTATAACTTCCTGTCAAAACATTGTTAGGCATAAAAATAGAATCACTTGCAGGATATCTAGCATCTAATACTTTTACAGGAGGGTCATTGTCAGCACCCTCATCTAAAACTGTGTAATATCCAACTTCAAAAAAATTACCGAATGGAATAACATATCTAACTTCAAGACCTATATTTGGAGCAAAAATATTATTATAGTTAGCGAAAGATACTCCCTCTCCACCTTTAATTGGAGTTGTTCCACCTGAACTTACTCTTTCAAGAGTTAATTCTTTAATTCTTGTTGATACGCTGATAGAAGCACCTAATAAATGGAATCCTGCTCCTACCATTTCACTTTCCATTGGTCCTGAATATGGTGTTCCTTGGAAGAATGAAAAACCAAATCCTTGTTTTAGAGGAATTCCTACAGGTGGACCTCCGAAGAAATTCATGTAAGGATTAATATATGCAGTTGTATTTCTGATTTCTCTCACTTTTTGAGGTGGTGCTATAAGTTCTTTAATCTTAATTCTTTTGATGACATCAACAAATACAGATGCATAATTAAGCTTCTTTTTATTTAGATTCTCTTTGTTTGTACCCACCCAGTTTATCAATCCCTGCTGAACTCTTGGGCTTAACTGTGACCACGCATATCTCAAAGCATCAGGTGATGTTTCATCACCAATAACTACATATTGATTTAATGGTTGAGGATCCTGAATATTTACAGTCACTACGTATGACTCAAGTTTCGGATCAATTAATAAATCATCCTGTAATAATATAAAAATACTGTCATCACTTGCTCTTGCGAATATTCTGAAGTATTTCCATGATACAGGATTATCTTCTCTTTCTTCCTGAGCGTATGATAGATTGGTTGCAATAAATGTTATACAAAGATACAATATTGCACCAAACATAAAAATTAGTTTAGAAGTTTTTTTCATAAAGAATTTTAAATTAATTAATAAATAAAATCAATCCCGGCAATCATAAAATTACCGGGATTTATAATTACCACTCTCCGAATTGGAATACACCGGATTGCGTTAACGAATGTCCTGCTATTTTGTCTTTCACAGAAACTTGAAATCCAACGGAATAAGGTGCATCTTTCCCGTCTGTATAATTATCAAATGCAGTCTTAGATTTTAAGAAATTCAGTGTAACGTCATATGTCGTTGGTCCTGTCTGATTTACAGTAACAGGTCCGCTGAAATTCACATCAAGATTTCCCGGAAAATCATCATTAATTGTAATCCTGTAGCCGACTGTTCCCTGTACAGATCTAATTGAAACATTCTCTCCTGCAGGTACCAATCTCTGCAATGAAATTTTCGGTTTGTCATTTGGTTTTGTCTGAACTGTTTTTGTTGTCGTTCCGACTTTCAGTGTAACTGAACCTTCGCCACCTGTTATAAATGTCTTACTGCCTTTCGGTGGAATTGTTGTTATTCCTACAATTTCCAACGGTTGGTCATAAGGATTATTCATTGTATTCTGAGCAAACTGAACTATTACAGGATTTCCAATTCGGATTTCCTGAACTTCTTTAGGTTCAATTATTTGCTCCTCTTTTTTCATATCTTCTAATTTCTTAATTTCTTCCGGAGTTAAGTTCGGATTATTTGTAGTGAAATTAGGTGAAGTAGTGGATACTTTTAGCGATGGATTCTGTTGCTGTACTGCAATAAGCTGTTGTCTAGTAATCTCAAGTTGTTTTCTTAATTCTTCCGGATTAGTGAATTTTTTTGATGTGTCAAATTTGATTTCCGGAACTAATCCCAAGGCAAGCAAGGAATCAAGAATTTTTTTCAGCGAGTCTGCATATTCTTTTTCTACCACTTTCTCTTTCTGTATAACCTCTGTTAAATCAAGGTTCGCCCCCTTAAGTGCAATAACGCAAACCACGAATATATATAGCATCTGGTAGATTACGAATTTTACATCCCTGTTTTTTTTCATATCTTTAAAATTTAAATGTTAATCAACTGTTCTTTTTATTATTGTCTCTTGCCTGTTAAATATACTAAGTTCTCCAATGCCTTCACTGTTGCGTTGTCTTTCATTCCGTTTACTGTCTCTGTTAAGAAATGTGCTGTAACCTGTAATTCTTTAAGCACTTTCTCGTCAGGTAATTTCATTGAATTTATATTCGCAATAATAGTGTTTATAGATTCAAGATTTGTTTTAATATTATTTGTAATCTCTGTAGATTTGTTTGACGCTTCGATTACATTTGCATATGTCTGAGATACTCTCTGTAATTCTGCTACTATCTTCTCATCAACAACTTTTATATTGCCGAACTTATTAATGTTATCTGATAATGCAATTAAATTAGCATTAAATTTCTCGTTAAGTTCATTAGTCATCTTTAATACTGCATACATTCTTTCAAGTTGCTCATTTGTCATTGCAGGTGCTTGTTTTCCGCCTGCTACTACTGTTGATTTTAACTCTTTTAAAATTGAATAGTTAACAGATTCTGTTTTCTTGAAGAAATATTCTGATTCTATCTTTTTAATCTCTTCTATTATTCTGTTATATTTTAATGCCTGTGCATCAAATACTGATTCAAATAATTTTGCCATAGCAAGTACTATAATGGATTTAATCTCAAAAGGAACTGAGAATCCAAGAAATACTATTGGACCTTCTTTTATAGATACAAGAAGTATCGCAGCACCTATAAGTGGTAATGCTGTTCCGATACCATCAACTATTCCGGAATAACCGTCAATAATTCTTGAGATACTCTCGCTTGAACTTCCTTTTTTGCCGAGTTCTCTTCTGATTGCTTTATTAGATGAAATAGCACAGAAAATGAAAATTAAATATGCTACAAGGGGTAACCACCAAAACATAATAGGTTCTACGCCTTGATTTAAAAGTTGTGATCCCGGGAATAACCATGATGCAAAGGAATTTGCTATCTTTCCGATAAGCGGTACATTACCTACATCGATAAAAAAGGATAAAAGTAAAACTATAAATGAAGGTAATGCAGCCTTTAAAATAAATCCTGATCCTTCTTTGTTTAACTCTTCCATCTTTTGAGTTATCAAATGCTCTCTAATCTCGTTCAGTTCGTTATCAGTCTTCATGAGAGAATCAATTTTCTCCTGAACATCTCCGGAGAATCCGTTTGTAATATCGGATTGTGTGTTTTCTAATGTTGAAGCCATTTTATTTGTTTATTTATTTATTGTTGTAGTTCTAACTACGACAAAATTAAAAGTAATAAAATCTTAAGTCAAGTGAATTTTTACTATTCACCGGATTTCCTAAAAAATACAAATTTTATTTAAAAAAAAACATAATGTTTTTTAAAATTATAGCAGTTTTGCTTTTTTTTATTTTCCGTATTATTCGTAAATATAATCCGTAATTTTCTGAATTTTTCCGCTTTCAAATTTCAATATTACAAGTGATGTATTGATTCTGTTCCGTAAGTTTATGTTATTCTGTATTCCTGAATAATCTACTCTTGAGTTTAGGTAAGTTGTAAGTTTTGTGCGGTCGTTATGTGTGAGTGTTGTGGTCAATAAAAAATTCATCGAGTTGTATCCGAGTAAATAGTTTTTTAATTCTGGTTCTGTAAAACCTTTTTTGATGTAATTGTCGTATGTCAATTCGTCTAAATAAAAATCAGTCTCGTAATATAACTTATTTATATTATTTTTATTCTGTATTAATACGTCCTTATTATTCCAGTCACTTGATCCTAATACAACTATGTCAGGGTAATGTTCTTTTATTGATTTTAAAACCGGTTCAATTTCATTAACATTTGATATCGCAACATATATTGCAGATGGTTTTGTATCAGTGAATTTATATTTTGAAAGGTATGCTAACTTTTGAGGTATCTCTTCTGATCCGGTATAAAAAACTGAATCTAATAATGTAATGTTATTCTCAGATAACTCCGAAATAAATGGTATTGAAAAATTTCTTCCGTAAACATTATCGCTTAATACAATTATGTTATTCAGTTTCATTTCATCGGTAGCATATTTAGCCATTAGTCTTCCTCTGATATTAAATGGTGTATTTAACTGAAATAAATTTTCATACTCAGATGCAATAAATGAACCTGTTGCCGATGGGGAAATAATTGGCATTTTGTAATCAACAGATACAGTTCTCAAAGCACTCAGTTCATTGCTGAAAACCGGTCCTAATATAGCGAGAGTTGATTTATCTTTACCATATGTCACGCCAATCTTATACGCCTCTTCGAGATTTCTTTCTGTATCTGAAAGTTTTATCTCTATTTTATTTCTTGAATTTTCTTTTTTGAACTCTTCATATGCATCCCTAATCCCTTTTAACATAAAGCTCCCTATAACCTTATCTTCAGGATTCGAACTGCTTTCCATAAGTGGAAGAGCAAGCCCTATCTTATTCTGCCCGTAAAGTCCTGTAGAAATCAATAAGATTAAAATTAAAACTTTATATTTAAGTTCGAATTTATTCAATTTAGAATGTTATTACTTTTTGCAAATTAAAGAATTAAAAAATTAATGTGATTTGAAAATTAGTATCCATATATAATGAAATATCTATTATTACTTTTCACTTTTTTCATTAAATTTTTCATAAGCATCTATAATCTCTTTCACTAATTTATGTCTCACTACATCAGATTTCTTAAAATATACAAACGCAATATCCTGTATCCCTTTTAAAATCAATTGAATCTGAACCAATCCCGACTGATCTCTTTTCGGTAAATCAATTTGTGTATCATCGCCCGTTATTACTGCTTTAGAACTTGCACCAATTCTTGTAAGAAACATTTTCATCTGAGTAGTAGTAGCATTCTGTGCCTCATCAAGAATTATAAAAGCACTGTTAAGTGTTCTTCCCCTCATATATGCAAGAGGTACAATTTCGATTATATTCCTGTCAATATAAGTTTTCAGTTTATCCGCAGGTATCATATCTTCAAGTGAATCAAACAAAGGTCTGAGATATGGATCAATCTTTTCAGATAAATCACCGGGTAAAAAACCAAGACTTTCTCCTGCTTCCACTGCAGGTCTTGTAATAATAATTTTATTTACCTGTTTATTTTTCAAAGCTGCCACTGCGAAAGCAACTGCAAGATAAGTCTTTCCTGTTCCTGCAGGTCCAATCGCAAAAGTTATATCATTATCTCTTACAGCATTAGCATATTCAATCTGGGTTTGAGTTCTTGGTTTTATAAAATCAGTTTTCTTATAGAGAATTATATTTTTTATATCCTGAGAATTGACATTAAACCTGTTATTGAAGTTATCAAGATTTTCTCCGTTACTGTCAATAAGTTCAAGAACAAGTTTCACATCGTCAGTTTTAATACTGCCTTGTCTTTTCTGCAGAAATACAAGTTCATTCACAACTTTCTCTATATTCTCATATTCATTAGAATCTGCTTTTATATTTAAAGTATCACCACGTAATACAATGTTCCCGTCGAAATGATCTTTTATCAAATTTAATTTCTCGTCATTAAATCCGGTGAAGTCGAGTAAATCAATTCCTGTAAGTGTTATTTGTTTTTCTAATATAGCCAAACTTCTATTAAAAAATTTTATTGTTAAATGTAAAAAAGCCACCCTGATTTCTCAGGATGGCTTTTGTATAAATATTTACAGAAAAACATCAATTATTTCTTATCGGTGCTTTTTGTGTCTTTTTTCTCGTCAGTTTTTGTTGTACCTGTCTCAGTTGTTTTTTTCATCGTAGTTTTTCTTCTCCATTTACCGGTATTCCATTTTTTGCTTAAGATATCTTTTTTCTGTGCATCAGTTAAGTTAGGAATGTTTAAGCACTGTCCAGGATAAATTAAGTTTGGATTTGTTACTTTGTTTGGAGTTCTTTTGTTTGCAGGAGGCATTTTCATGTCAGCAACTTTAGTTTTGTTTGCTTCCCAAATTGCAGGCCATAATCTTGAATTACCATAGATATTTTTCATTCCTGCGATTTTGTATAAGCAATCACCTTTTACTACAGTGTAGCATGAAGGAGCTGCTGGTTTACAACCGTCCATTTTCTTTTTCATAGCTTCCCATCTTGACCAGAATTCAGGTAAACATCTGATTTTTGAAGCTGTGATAGCTGCTAAATCTTTGTTTACTGCATCAATATCATCTTGTTTTGCTGTAGCACAGTTTAAACCGTTAACTCTTTTTTCTGCAGCTTCAAATTTACCTCTGAAATCAGCAACACCTGATTTAGTAGTACCAACTGCACCATAAAGATCGTTTTCAGCTTTTGTTAATTCAGCATCTTTATCTGTATTTTGTTTTTTTAATGCATCAATGTCTCTGTTTAAACCATTTAACTGGTTCATTAAGTCATTTTTCCTGACTGTAAGCTCGTCCATTTCTTGCTGCCATTGCTCCATGGTCATTTCTTCCATACCATCATCTTGAGCAACAACTGAATTTCCGGCTAAAGTCAAGGAGAATGCGAATAACACTAATAATAATTTATGTAATTTCATTTTAAGTTTTCTCCTAAGAAAATTTTTTTAAAGTTTTTTAATTTTTAAATCTTTAAATCTTTGAGTTTAGCGCTCAAGATTATGGACATCTTTTTTGAACTGTTCCGATGTCGTTTAAGTAAGCTTTTACTTTTGCGTCTTTGTCAGCAATTTGTCTTTCTAATTGTGACTTCTGACTCATAGCGTCGTTGACCTGTGATTGTAAGGATTCAACTTCAGCTCTTAAATCGTTTAACTGTTGCATTTGTTCTGGGCTTGGTCCACCACCGCAACCGGTGATTAAAACTGAACCGGAGAACAACGCAGCAAACATAAACATTGCAAAGAGTTTTTTTGCATTTGCCATTTGGATACCTCCTGAGTTTTTAATTGGCTTTGTTAATAAAAAATTTTTTAAACAATCAAAAATATATCTAATTTTACGGTTTGTCAAGTCACATTCTCAAAAAGTGGACACCTGTTTGTAGATTTTTTGACGCAGTATAATTTACTCTCTTTTTTATGGGATTCGTGAGATTAAAATTTAATGATTCCTAATTTAACAATATTTGTTTCAATCTTATGTCGAAACATTTTTGTCATTCTGATTGATGTATTTCTTTTAATTCATTAAAACCTGTCCCGCTTCGTGGGATACGAGGTGATGTTTTCTGCGATTCGTTCACTACATCAGAAGTCTCTTATAAAGGACTCCTTCGAATTAAGCTTGTGAAAAATTTTCTTCAAATCCTTGCTTTTACGAGCTTACTAGGAAATCTATTTCAAAACTCGATTTGTGTAATTCGTTTAATTAGTGTAGATTCGTGGTGAAACTTTAGACATTATTCTCTTTTCGTGGTCAAGCACTTCTCATTATTGAATCAACCCCAAACACACCTTTGCCCTTATTATCTTTTTACATGAATCATATATCCTCTCCTTGAACTCCGCATCTTTTTCCATTCTTGCCAATACTGAACTTATAATCTTCTCCTCATTATCAGGCATTAAAATCATATCACATCCGGCTTCTATCGCTTTAAACGAAGCCGATTTAATTTTCGATACCGCACCCATATTCATCGCATCTGTCACAACCAATCCTTTAAATCCCATTTCCTCTTTTAATAACTCTGTTATTATATTATATGAAAGTGTTGCGGGCACTCCGGAAGTATTGTAATTTTTATTATTTTTAATTGCAATATGTCCAACCATAATCGAAATCACTCCGCTCTTAATCAAACTTTCATAAATCCTAATCTCATCCATCTCTCCATCTATATATACAACGTTTTTATGTGAATCACCTTTTACTTTTCCATGTCCAGGGAAGTGTTTTACTGTTGCTATAATTCCAATATCTTGTGATGTTTTTATAAATTCACTCGCAAGTGTTATTATTGATTCCGAATCATTGCCAAATGAACGGTTACCGATTATTGCTTTATTAATTCCTAAATCAACCACCGGTGCATAGTTTTGACTTATGCCCATCTGTAATAATATTCTCGAAATCTCATCTGCGGATTGCTTTACTTCATCATTTGTTTTTAAAGAATTAGTCGGTTGAATTTCCGGCAGTCCTGATATTTTTTTATTTATCAAACTCGGTTCTGCATCTGCTGAAAAAATCAAAGGTAATTTATTATTTACGACTGATATCTCGTCAAATCTGTTCACATATCCCATAAACTCATCCTTGTCTCCTTTTAAAAGCAACACTCCGCCTATACTTCCACGCTCTATCAATTTATTAATCTCCGCTTCTGACTTTCCGTAAACTCCCGCAGCGGGAACTAACATCTGTCCGACTCTCTCGTGATCACTTAACAGATTAAATTCTCTTTCAACTATTGCATCAATATTCTTATTTTCAGAATAGAAATCATTTAATGTAAAATTTTTATTTTCATTTCTTTCAGGAATTTTTATTGCCTCTGTAAAGTATTCTTCCGTCTCTCTCCCGCAGTATAAAACCGAAATTAATATTAATGATAAAATTATTTTCATATTTAAAATTTTTATTCCCATTCAATAGTTGCAGGAGGTTTGGATGATATATCATAAACCACCCTGTTCACTCCTTTAACTTTATTTATAATCTTATTCGAAACTGTTGTAAAAAATTCTTTTTCAAAATTATAAAAATCTGCTGTCATTCCATCTTTAGAGGTCACCGCCCTCAACGCAACTACGTTTTCATAACTTCTCTCATCTCCCATAACACCTACAGTTTGAATCGGAAGCAATACCGAAAACGCTTGCCAAATCTCATTATATAAACCCGCTGATTTAATTTCATTGATATATATTTCATCCACTTCTCTCAATATATCAAGTTTGTTTTTCGATACATCTGAAATCACTCTAATCGCAAGTCCCGGTCCCGGAAATGGATGCCTGCTTATGAAGCTATCGTTCAACCCTAATTTTTTCCCAATCACTCTCACTTCATCTTTGAATAATTCTCTGAACGGTTCTATAAGTTTAAACTTCATTTTTTCAGGAAGCCCGCCTACATTATGATGTGTCTTTATCGTTGCTGAAGGTCCTTTAAAAGATACCGACTCAATCACATCAGGATAAAGAGTTCCCTGAACCAACCACTTCACATTTTTAAGTTTTTTTGTCTCGTTTTCAAACACTTCTATAAATGTATTTCCGATAATTTTTCTTTTCTTCTCGGGATCGGTAACACCTTTCAGTCTATTGAGAAATAATTGCGAAGCATCTTTAAAAATTAAATTTATCTTATAATGTTTTTTAAACAACTCAACTATTTTTTTGCTCTCATCTTTTCTCATAAGTCCGTTATCAATATGCATACAGATTAACCTTTTGCCAATTGCTTTATGTACAAGTATAGCCGCCACTGAAGAATCTACTCCACCGCTCAAGGCACATAAAACCTTATCATTTCCCGTAAGTTTTTTTATTTCCTGAACTTTTGAATTTATAAAAGAAGAAGGTTTGAAAAAATTTTTCACTTTGCAAATATTTACGGCAAAGTTTTTTAAAATTTCAGTTCCGCCTTCAGTATGTGCCACCTCCGGATGAAACTGCAACCCGTAAAGTTTTTTGCTCTCACAGTCAAAACTGCTCACTATCCCGTTTTTACTTTTTGAAGTAATTTTAAAATCCTTCGGCATTTTATCAATTGAATCCCCATGGCTCATCCAGACTATAAATTCATTCTTTGAGTTTTTCAGTAAAACTGATTTGCTTATTTTTTTAATATTCGTATGTCCGTATTCTCTGTGTTTTGATTTATGAATCTTCCCGCCATTATTATAAACAAGTAATTGCAACCCGTAACAAATTCCTAATATCGGTATATCTAAATTTTTTATTGCTAAAAAATTCTTATCTGAAAATTTCGGAGCAGATTTATCAAGCACACTTGAAGGTCCTCCCGAAAGTATCACCCCTTTTAAATTAAATTCCGTTTTATCCTTCAGATATTTTTCAAGATCAGTATTAAAAGGAATTATCTCACAGTAAATAAATAATTCTCTCAGTCTCCTCGCTATCAGTTGAGTGAACTGAGATCCGAAATCATATATTAAAATTAAATCCGTTTTATTCATAACTCTTTTGCCAGTAATATTGCACCGTAAACCGGTATATTTCTTTTTGTAATTAATTTTATATTTTTAAAATTCTTTTTGATTTTAGTTTTTAATCTGTCAGACAGTATATTCTTGCTTTCTATTATACTGCCTATAAAAGCAAGTTCAGTTTTAGTTTTAAGTTTAGAAATTTTCACAAACGTTGCCACAAGCCCATAAAGAGCATCCACTGCATCATCAATAATTTTTTTACAATGCTTGTCCTTTTTTGAAAGTTCAATCACAAGCGGAGCAATATGTTGAACAGGAAAATTTTTATGAAAAACTTCCTCAAGAATATTTTTATCATCAAGATTAAATTCCTTCTTAAGCCGTTTTGTTAGTTCCGATTTACTTTTTTTCATCAGATCGTATTCCTTCACAGCAAGGTTAAGTCCCATTCTTCCAATCCAGAAACCACTTCCTTCATCACCAAGAATTCTGCCCCAGCCACCGACTCTAAAAAAATTCTTGCCGTATTTTCCGAATAGAACCGATCCCGTTCCGGAAATCAAAATCACACCGTTTCCGGCACCAATAGCCCCATAAAGCCCTGTCATCGTATCAGTTTCAATTCTTATTTTTTTAAAACTTAATTTTTTTGAAAACTTATTATAAAGAATTTTTCTGTCGTTATCCTCTCTCGCCCCTGCAAGACCAATGCATATCCCACCGCAATTTTTTAAATCTAATTTTTTTAGTTTGAGATTTTTTTTAATCAGAGTAGAAAACTCATCAGAAATTTTTTCCGCCCCAACCACAGAGTAATGAATAGATTTAAATTTTTTATAAAATAAAACATTCAAATCTTCATCGGCGATCATAAATTCACACTTAGTCCCACCCGAATCAATCCCAATATAAAAATTTTTATGTTTGATTATATAAGATAAATAGATTTGCTAATATTCAAAATTATTTAATAAAATCAAAAAATAAATTTATTAAAAATACTTGATATATAATTCAATACCACAATTAATCTGGTAAATGTGAAGAGAGAACAAAGTTCCCCTTCAGAGAATCTTGTCCCAATTCGCCATAAGAAGTAGTTGTTTTAAGTCCCCCTTTGGAGGAGCTTGTCCCGATCTGTTGGGAGGATTTAGGGGGAGTATAACACCAAATGTCATCCTGAGGGAGCTTGCAACCGAAGGATCTTCTTTCAGCTTAATACTCTCCCGCAGGAGTCTCTCGAAGAGGACTCCTGCGATACATTATATCTTTTCGCATCCAATTGTCATTGCGGGCTTAAATTATCAAGACTTGTCGAAAGGACTAAGTAAGGGATATCACCATATGTCATCCTGAGGGAGCTCGCGACCGAAGGATCTCCTTTCAGGTTACTCATACTAATTAAATCCTTCTGATCGTGAAGGAGCTCACCCTCCCGCAGGAGTCTCTCGCAGAGGACTCCTGCGAAAAATTACAGATTATATAATTTCCCAAATTTAGAATTTAACTCTCACCCTCATTTGTGCAATTCCAAAATTCGTGTTAACCTGTCCCGCTCCTTTGGGATTCGTAGTGAAGTCTCCAATTCTAATTGTCATTGCGGGCTAGATCAGCAATCTTATGCCCTTGACTTAATCATTCCTCATTTGTGTAATTAGCCAAATTCGTGTAAACCTGTCTGCTCCTGCGGATTCGTAGTGAAGTCTTTTAATCCAATTTGACCTATGCGACTCCCCCCAAATTATTTTATAAATTTACACTTGAAATTTTAAATTTTTGAATATAAATTGCAGTCAAGAGGTAAAAAGGATTTAATGAAGAAATTTCTACTCACTACAATAACATTTCTATTCATTTCAGGATTAATTTATGCAGGTGCATCTTTGCAATATTTCACCGCACGAACAAATTCTGAAGGCATTTTCGTTGAATGGAAAACCTCAAACGAAAACGGCGTCCAAAGATTTGAACTCGAAAGAAGTGCTAACAACACTGAAAACTTCCTGTTCATTCAATCTTTCAATGCCAACGGCAACAATTCTTATTATTCTTACCAAGACAATTCTGTTGATTTCCAAAATTTAAGAAGTGGTGTTTATTATTACCGGTTAAAATATATTGAATCTAACGGTTCGGCTTCATACAGCGGTAATATCACAGTGATTCATTCCGTTTCTGGAATCAGAAGCACCTGGGGAAGTATTAAAGCTATTTTTAGATAATAGTATTTCTTTAATTTAAATCAATAAAATCACCATTATGGAAAATGCAAGTTATGGTTTACCAGATGAAATATTAATAATAATTTGTGTTTTTGTAATAGCGATTTTTGTTCTTTTTTTGAATACCCTTTATGATACCTTAAAAAATGTTCAAATTGAAAATAGAAAAATATCGCCTGGAGAAGTGTGGATTACCTTAACTCCTTTATTTGGATTAATATGGCAATTTATAATGGTAATTAGAATTTCTGAATCATTGAAATTAGAATTTCAAGAAAGAGGGATAAAAATTAATGAACAAAAACCAGGATATTCGGTAGGGATTTGTTATTGTATATTATGTTGTTTTACAATGTTTCCAATAATAGGAATATTAGCAACTATAGGTGGAATTGTGTTTATGATAAAATATTGGGTGAAAATCAATAACTATAATAAATTGCTTAAACTTCAATCTAAAATTGTTAATAGTTTTTGATGTAATAAGAATTAATAAATATGAATAAATTTATTAATTCAATTGTATTATTTTTTACAATAGTTATCACAGTGATTCATTCCGTTTCTGGAATCAGAAGCACCTGGGGAAGTATTAAAGCTATTTTTAGATAATAGTATTTCTTTAATTTAAATCAATAAAATCACCATTATGGAAACAATCCTATTAATTTTGAGTTACCTCAATTTTCTATTCCTACAAAGAGATGATTACGAATATGATACCGGTCCCGCAGGGATTTTAGCAGGCGGTGTTCTTATAGTTTTCTATCTCATCGTTATCGTAATTGTTCTTGCTTCTTATTGGAAAATTTTTGTCAAAGCAGGAAGACCGGGTTGGGAAGGTATTATCCCGATTTATAACTGGTTCAAACTTATGGAAATTATCGGACGACCTGTCTGGTGGGTAATCTTACTCTTGATTCCTTGCGTTAATATTATCGTTTTAGTTATTGTTTCTATTGACCTTGCTAAATCTTTTGGTAAAGAAATGGTTTGGGGTATCGGTATTTTCTTGATTCCAATTATCTTCTTGCCAATGCTCGCATTCGGTGACGCACAGTATAAAGGTCCATCAGCAAGCGGCAACGAAATTAAAATGTCATAATAAATTTTCTTTATTTCATATTATTATATATATCAAAAGGGGCATCAGCCCCTTTTGTGTTATTATTTTGATTTTTCCATTTCATAATTTTATAATTTCAATTTTTAATGTATGTTAAATATAGATAAATTAAGTTTAGAAAAAGCAATTGAGTTATTTGATTCAAGAGAAATAAATAAAATTGAGATTGGAACATTCAAAGGATTACAACAAATTCATAAATATTTATTTGATGGACTGTATGACTTCGCTGGGAAGATAAGAGTGAAAAATATTTCTAAAGATGATTTTACTTTTGCAAATGCATTATATCTTAAAGAAGTATTAGAAAAAATTGATGAAATGCCCGATTTCACGTTCGACCAAATAATCTCTAAATATGTAGAGCTGAATATCGCTCACCCCTTTATGGATGGTAACGGAAGGTCAATGAGAATCTGGCTCAATTTATTATTAAAATCAAAAATAAAAAAAATTATTAATTGGCAAAACGTGGATAAAACTATTTATCTGCAAGCAATGGAAAGAAGCCCTTTTAATGATTTGGAATTAAGAACTTTACTTTCAGTCAATTTAACTGATAAAATAAACGATCGCGAAATCATCTTCAAAGGTATCGAACAATCATTCTTCTATGAAGG
>DOWN01000350.1 GCA_003519545.1 Bacteroidota bacterium | reverse complement strand
ACACTAATTAAACGAATTACACGAATTAAACGAATTAAATCTTAAAAAAATTTATTCAAATAAAAAAATTAAAAACGAGAACAAAAAAAGGAATTCATCGCGAATCCCGTCAAGTCGGGACAGGTTAACACTAATTAAACGAATTACACGAATTAATACGAAAACGAATCTCGAAACAAAAAAGATTCACCACGAAATAATACGAAAACGAAACTTGAAACAAAAAAATAATTTACCACGAATCCCGCCAAGTCGGGACAGGTTAACATGAATTTAAGTAATTACACGAATTTTAAAATTGTGTTTTAAATAAAAATTAAAAAATAGTATAATCTATCTGAATTATTATTTTTTGGCAAAAACAGAATCGTTTATAATGGAAACTAAATTTCCATCAGATTTTCAAGAGAACTTTTCGCTTCAACTATTCTGTTATTTTTATCAACAAAAATTTTAACAGGTTGAAAATCTGTTAACTCTTCTTCATCAAAAAGACCATAATTAATAATGATAACTTCATCGCCGGCTTGACCTTTTCTTGCAGCGGGACCGTTTAAGCAGACGACACCTGAGCCGGGTTTACCTTCTATTAAGTAAGTTTCAAATCTTTCACCGTTATTTACATTAACCACCTGAACCTGTTCATATTCTTTTAAACCTGCAGCATCCATCAGAGTTTTATCCAGAGTTAAAGAGCCTTCATAATACAAAACAGCTTCAGTTACTGTAGCTCTGTGTATTTTAGATTTAAACATTGTACGTTTCATAAAAAAATAAATTTAATTTTTGTAAAATAAAATATTGTCAATCAATCTTGTCTTATTAGTTTTTACTGCCAAAGATATCAATACGTTTCCTGTATAATTATTTAACTCATTTATATTATTTAAAAGTTCATTGTCAGTTACGGCAATATACTGAATTTCAACACCGGGAATATTCTGTTTTATGAGATTTCCCATTTCAGATAAAATTTTGTCAGTTTCATTAACACCTTCAAGAATAAGGGATTTGCCCAGTTCAAGAGACCGGAACAACACTTTTGAATTCTCTTTTTCTTCATCAGAGAGATAAACATTACGTGAAGACTTAGCCAAACCGTTTTCTTCTCTGACAGTTTCGCAGATTTCAATTTTTACATCAACATTAAGATCTTCAACAAGTCTTTTAATCACAATGCACTGTTGAGCATCTTTCTGCCCAAAGTAAGCCGAATGAGGTTTAGTAATATTAAAAAGTTTTAATACAACTGTAGCAACACCGATAAAATGTCCCGGTCTGATTTCACCTTCAAGTTTTGTAGTTATATTAGAAATCATAACATTAGTCATATGGTTTCTTTTATACATTTGCAGATTATCGGGATAAAAAATATAATCTACAGATTCATTTTTGCAGAGTTCATAATCAGCCTCAAAGTTTCTCGGATAAGTTTCAAAATCTTCACCTTTTAAAAACTGAGTAGGATTAACATAAATGCTCACAATAACAATATCGTTTTCTTCTTTTGCTTTTTTGATGAGAGAAAGATGTCCTGAATGAAGATAACCCATTGTCGGAACGAATCCTATTTTTTTCCCTGACAGTCTGAGGAATTCAGAGATTTCCTGCATCGCTTCAACTTCATTGATAACTTTTATATCCGGCATAAAAAAATTAAATCAGTTTTTAATTAAATTCAGTAATTGAGAAATTTTAGATTTTAAATCTTTACGTTCAACAATTAAATCAACAAAACCTTTTTCAAGTAAAAATTCAGATTTTTGGAAACCTTTCGGTAAATCTTTACCAGTTGCCTGTTTTACGACACGTGGACCTGCAAAAGCAATAAGAGCATCAGGTTCTGCGATATTAATATCACCGAGCATAGAGAAAGACGCACTTGCACCACCCGTGGTGGGATTTGTTAAAATTGATATGTAAGGAATTTTTTCTTCATCAAGTTTGGCAAGTTTAGAACTTGTTTTGGCGAGTTGCATCAGAGAGACGACACCTTCCATCATTCTTGCACCACCGCTTGAAGAAATTATTATCAAAGGATTTTTTGTTTTTATGGATTTATCAATTGCCCTTGAAATTTTTTCACCAACAACGCTTCCCATACTTCCGCCAATAAAAGCAAAATCCATACATCCGAGAACAACATCTGTTCCGTTTAATTTACCGGTGCCGGTTTTAATTGCGTCGTAAAGTCCGGTCTTACTTATTGTTTCTTCAATACGTGATTTATATGGTTTTGTATCAGAAAAATTCAAAGGGTCAACTGATCTCATTTTTTTATCAAATTCTTTGAAAGTATCATCATCAAGTAAAATTTTTATGTATTCATCGCTTCCGATTCTGAAATGAAACCCGCATTTGATGCAAGTATAAAAATTTGATTCCCATTGTTTTTTGTGCATAAGTTCACCACATTTTTCACATTTAATCCATGAACCATCAGAGACGCCTTTTTTAGGTTCATCAGTTTTTATATTTTCCGATTTTCTTTTAAACCAAGCCATAATTATTTTTCACCTTTAGATTTTAATGGAACGAACTCTTTTAAATAAAACGGTTCAGAAGTAAATACATCATCAAAATTATTATTATCAATTCTAACTAATGTTAATTTTAACTGAGACAACATTTCGTTTCCTGTTTTTTCTGTAATTTGTAAATTTTGATTTTGTAGGTTTTGCAAATTATCAATTCCATAATCCGAAATTTTATTTATAAGACCGTTGTTAGAATTATAAACTGCGAAATACATATCTCCTGATTTCATATTAGAAGGAATAACAGCAATAAAATCACGATTGTAATTTTTTTCAGAATCCAAAAAGGACTGAGCGATTATATCAAGAGATGAGATAAGAATTAATTTCTGATTCCCTGCGTAGCATAAACCTTTAGCAACCGAAAGAGCAACTCTTAACCCGGTAAATGAACCCGGTCCATTAGAAACTGAAACAAAATCAAAATTATTAAAGAACAGTTTGTTTTTGAACAGATTATTTTTTCTTAAACTATTATTTAAACTGTAAATTAACGAATCTGCATTACTATCTCTATCCATTTTTTCATTTACAATTAACTGATTATTTTCAGCGATTGCGAATTCAGGAATATCAGATGAACAGTTAATTAATAAAATTTTCATTAGAACTCGATAATCCTTTCATTTTCATCTGCCCCGTGAGAAAATTTAACAAAATAGTTCGGAGAAATAAAATTTTCAGCGTTTTCAATCCACTCGACTAAAACTATAGCGTTTTTATTAAAATAGTTATCAAGTCCAAGATTAATTAATTCATTTGTAGTTTTTATACGGTATAAATCGAAGTGATAAATTTCAAAAAAGTGGTTATCTTTCATTGCGGAATATTCGTTCACAATAAGGAAAGTGGGGCTGTTTACATTATCAACTACGTTGAAATATTCACAAATGCCTTTAACAAAATGAGTTTTGCCGGTTCCGAGATCACCCGATAAGCCGATTATGTCGCCTTGAGAAAGTGAGGAGGCAAATTTCATTCCAAGATTGATAGTATCCGATTCGCTTTTGGAAATATGTTTAGACATTTAGAAAATGGGATTTAGAAAGAAATGTTTATAAAAATTGAGAAAGACTTTAGCAGGGATAAAATAATTATTGTATGAATTAATTTCAATTGAAAGGGTTAAGGAGTGAGGAGAGATTTTTAAAATTGGTTTAATTAAAATGTGTTAGAAGGAGACATCGAGGGAGATAAGTGAGGAAGACTCATTAGGGAGAGGGAAAGATTATTTAGAGATTGCGGGTTCCCGATGAATCGGGACAGGCTAAGCCCGCAATGAAAAAGAATTTAGGGATTCTTTCCCGACAAGTCGGGACAAGCGAGTCGTTGCATTCCTCAGAATGACATTCGGTTTTCTTATTTTCGCAGGAGTCCCTTGCAGGAGACTCCTGCGGGAGAGGGAATGATTATTAGAGATTGCGGGTCAAGCCTGCAATGACAAATAATTTAGGGATTCTTTCCCGACAAGTCGGGACAAGCGAGTCGTTGCATTCCCTCAGAATGACAATCCGTTTTCTTATTTTCGCAGGAGTCTCTTGCAAGAGACTCCTGCGGGAGAGGGATTGGTTTTAATTAGGCAAAAATTCGTAGGCGTTTAAATCCTCCCCCTAACCCCTCCCGATAAATCGGGACAGGCTTCCAAAGGGGGACTAATTTTGGGAATTTAAAAATTTGTTTACATTTTTGGTTCGAGTTCGATAACGGGGAGGATCATTTCATCGAGTGAAATTCCGCCGTGTTGGAACGTATCATTATACTGATTTAAAAATTTATGGTAATCAGTAGGATAAACAAAATAATAATCTTCTTTTGCGATAATATAATTTACCATACCGTTTCTTACCGGTAATTTATATTCAGATGGTCTCGTTATCATCATTGCATTTCTTGGTTCGGCTTTAACATTTCTTCCGTATTTATATCTGAGGTTTGGAGATGATTCCCTATCGCCAAGTGCTTTAACTCCGTGAAGACAGCGAATACTTCCGTGATCTGTAGTGATTACAATTTTTACATCAGGTTTATTTGCGAGTTGTCTTAACATTCCGAAAAAAGATGAATGTTCAAACCATGAACTTGTGAGTGAACGGAATGCAGATTCATCCGGAGCAATTTCTTTAAGAATAGCATAATCACTTCTTGAGTGAACCATCATATCAATAAAATTTATAACAATTGTATTAAGGTGATTATTTGTAAAAGTTTGAATTTTATTTTCGATGCCTCTGCTGAAATCAGAATCCATTATCTTAGTATATTTAAAATCGTTTCTAAGTTTAATTTTTTTTCTTTCAATTAATTTTGCAAGGAAATCTTTTTCGTAATTATTTTTGCTGTTTTCGTTATCATCATCTTTATTCCATAAATCCGGATAATGTTTTTCAAGTTCAGAAGGATAAAGCCCTGCAAAGATGGCATTTCTACTGTATGGAGTTGCTGTTGGTAAAAGTGAATAATAATAATCCTTAGATATTTTAAAATACTGATGAAGAAATTTTTCCATTTCAAGCCACTGATCTAATCTCATACAATCTATTAAAAAGAAGAAAACAGATTTAGAAGAATCAAGTTTTCGAAAAACATATTTCTCCATTATTTCATTTGAGAACACAGGTTTATCTTCGGTTGAGTTAACCCAGTCCTTATAATTTTTTTCAACATATTTTGAGAACTCAATATTACATTCTTTTTTCTGATCGAGAAGAGTTTGTCTGAGACCAAGTTCGGGATGAGTATCCATTTCAACTTCTGTTGAGGTGAGTTTTACATAAATATCAATCCAATCTTTCCAATCAGGGTTTTCCATAAGTTGCATAGAAGTGTTATTGAACTCCTGAATATAATCACGTGATAATCTGTCACCTTTTAATTTTTGTGAATCGAGAATTTTTTTACAAACGAGTAATAACTGATTCGGGTTAACAGGTTTAATCAAGTAATCAGAAATTTTCTTTCCGATTGCATCTTCCATTAAAGACTCGGTTTCATTTTTGGTAACCATAACAACAGGCAAAGCAGGTTTGATATCTTTAAGTTTTATTAAAGTTTCAAGACCACCCATACCCGGCATCATCTCATCCATAAATACAAGGTCAAAATCTTTAGATTTAATAAGACTAACGGCATCTTCGCCATTATTTGCTTCCTCAACTTCATAACCTTTTTGTTTGAGGAATAATATATTTGATTTCAAGAGGTCAATTTCATCATCAACCCATAAAATTTTATTATTCATAAAATAATTTTGAAGCATAATTTCTCCTTTAGTTTATTTTCAATTTTGTAATAAAAAAAAGTAGAAATATGCTACATAAGACTTTAGTTTTGAAATTTAATTTTGACAGGGTAAAAGTTCAACAACGTTTTCCACATGGTAAGTGTGAGGGAACATATCAACCGGTTGAACTCTTCCTAACCTGTAATTTCCTTTTTCACAGATAATTTTTAGATCACGAGCCTGTGTTGAAGGATTACAACTTATATACACAATTTTTTGAATCTTAGTTTCACTTAATATACTACAAATTTCAGGATGTAATCCGGCACGAGGCGGATCAAGAATTATCTTATTATAATCATTTATTTTTTCAGATAAAAGAAAATCTTTTATATCTGATTTTATAAAATTACAGTTTTTAATTCCATTATTTTCAGCATTCATAAAAGCATCGTTTATGGCTGAATCAACCAGTTCTACTCCTGTAACTTTATTCACATAGTCAGAGATAAAGAGTGAGATAGCACCGGCACCACAATATAAATCAAGAACATTATCGGAAGAATCAAAGTCAAGAAAGTCAGCGGCAATTTTATAAAGATTTTCAGCCTGATTTGTATTTGTCTGAAAAAATGAATTTGGAGAAATATTATAATTGATAGTTTTTCCTGATGCTGTAGTTAGAGATTCCGTAATTGTTCCGTCACCAAATAAAATATGTTCTTTTTCACTGACAGCGATTTGTGCTTTTTTAGTTGAAATAGAATTTATAAACGTTGTAATTTCCGGAATGTAAAACAGTAAAGTATCTTTATATTCATTAATTAAATTTTCGTCAAATTCAGAAGTAATCAGATTGACCATTAGTTCATTGTTTTTAACAGACTGCCTTATAATTAAGAATCTTAAATAACCCGAATGAGTTTTTGTTGAATATATTGAGATATTCCTTTCTTCAAAAAAATCACGAGTGAGATTTAAAATTTTATTTGAGAGTTCAGACTGAAGATAACAAAATTTTATATTAACAATTTTAGAATGAAAACCCGGAACGTGAAGCCCGAGTGCGAATTTATTTTCGGGAGAGTTATCAGGATCATCAAGCCAAAGGTCATCGGAAAATGAAAATTCCATTTTATTTCTATAAAAAAAAGTTTGAGGACTTTTCAGACATTCATTATCCGGAATAAAAGGAAATTCACCTATTTTAATTATAGCATCATTAACAACATTTTCTTTGAACTTTAACTGATTTATATAATTAAAATTCTGGATTTTACATCCGCCACAAACGCCGAAATGCATACAATAAGGTTCGATTCGTGAAGGTGATGGAGTGATTATATCAATTAATTTTGCTTCAGCATAATTAGACTTTACTTTAGAAATTTTAGCAGTGACTAAATCACTGTGTAAAGTTTTTGGAACAAAAA
>DOWN01000045.1 GCA_003519545.1 Bacteroidota bacterium | reverse complement strand
ATATATAATTATGTATATTATCAAATACTTATTTTAATTTTGGATGCGTAAGAAGAAGATTTACAGATTCTTAGATAAATATTTAGGGATACCATTACTTTTTTTGTTAAGTATATTCTTAAAAAAAAGACGCAGACTCCCGATAGAAAATATCAGGAAAATTCTGTTCATAAAGTTGGCTGCGATAGGTGATACAATAATTTTAATTCCGACATTCAGGGCAATAAAAAAAAAATTTCCTGATGCTGAATTAACATTTCTTTGTACACCGGTAAATTATGAAATAGCAAAGAAAATACCATATTTTGACAAAATTATAAATTGTGATGTTCATAATTTTTTATACAATCCAATTAAATTATTGTCTTTTTTAAAGAATTTAAGAAAAATAAATTATGATGTGGTTATAGATGGTAGCCAGTGGGAGAGAATCGCAAGTTTGTTCACATTATTCGCAAAATCTCAATATTCAATTGGTTTTAATACGGAAAAACAATACAGACAATTTGTTTATGACAGGGTTGTTCCACATCTAAGAGACAAACACGAACTTGAAAATTTTCTTGATTTACTGATTCCGCTTGGTGTTGAAATAACTGATAGCGATAAACAATTAGAATATTTTCTAAATGATGAGGACAGAAAGTTTGCAAATGATTTTTGGAGTAACAACAAATTAAGTGAGAGAATGGTTATATGTTTCCATCCCGGATGTGGGGATAACGGTCAACCGCGTGAATGGGATATTGAAAGATATATTGATTTAGGGAAGCGATTACAAAAATATAATGATAATATAACAATTCTCATTACCGGAGCACCTAATGAAGTTGAACGATGTAATAAAATAGCAGAAGGTATCGGTGGTAATTTAATAAATACCGCAGGTAAGTTTACTCTGAATAATGTTGTTGCTTTGGTAGAGAAAGTTAAATTAATTGTTTGCAGTAATACAGGAATGTTGCATATCGCATCTTGCGTTGGTACTAAAACTTTAGGTCTCCACGGTCCTACAAATCCTGTAAAATGGGGAAGTTATAATAAGGACAGCGTTTTGATTCAAAGTGATAAATTTTGTTCACCTTGTTTATATTTAGGGCATGAATATGGCTGCCAGGCACCTCAATGTATGGCACATATAAAAGTTGATGATGTTTTTATTCATATACGAAAAGCATTAAATCCTGAATTATTTCAGATAAGTAAAATGGATTTTAAAAATTTAAAAAGAGAAAATATAAATTAAATAAATACTATGGCAAAAAACACATTTAAAATTTTTGATGTCGTTGATGGATACGGTCACGAGCAAGTTGTATTTTGTTCTCATCAGGAATCAGGTTTGAAAGCAATTATTGGAATCCACAGTACTACTTTAGGACCTGCTCTTGGTGGCTGCAGGATGTGGACTTATGCATCAGATGAAGAAGCGTTAACAGATGTTTTAAGGTTATCTCAGGGGATGACTTATAAAGCGGCTGTTGCCGGTCTTAATCTTGGTGGCGGAAAAGCCGTGATAATAGGGGACTCAAGGACTCAAAAATCTGAAGCATTGTTCAGGGCTTTCGGAAGATATATTGAAGGTCTTTCCGGAAGATATATTACCGCAGAAGATGTGGGGACAAATGTTAAAGATATGGAATATGTAGCTATGGAAACTCGAAACGTAACCGGTATCCCTATAGAATTGGGTGGTAGCGGTGATCCTTCTCCTGTAACGGCTTACGGTACATATGTAGGAATGAAAGCTTGTGTAAAAGAAGTTTACGGTACTGATTCCTTGAACGGTAAAAAAGTAATTGTTCAAGGTGCAGGCGGTAATGTTGGAAGACATCTATGTGAACACCTTCATAAAGAGGGAGCACAGTTAATAGTTTCTGATATTTATGAAGATAAACTTGAACCAATAGTTAAACAATACGGTGCTTTAATTATCAAACCTGAAGAAGTTTATTCTTTTGAAGCAGATATTTTTTCTCCCACAGCATTAGGTGCGGTGATTAATGATGATACGATTGATAAACTAAAAGTTAAAATTGTCGCAGGTGCTGCAAATAATCAACTTAAAGATGAAGATAAACATGGTCAGGCACTAAAAGATAAAGGAATTTTATATGCTCCTGATTATGTTATTAATGCGGGTGGTTTAATCAATGTTTATTCTGAACTTGAAGGATACAACAGAGAAAGAGCATTAAAAAAAGCATCAGGTATTTATGATGTAATGGCAAGTATTATTGAAACTTCTAAAAATGAAAATATTCCTACATATCTTGCTTCAAGAGAACTTGCACATAAAAGAATTAAATCGGTAAGTGATGTAAAAAGACTGAGAGTATATAGAGATTTGAATTTATTTAAAATGAGAAACTTAGGTTAATAAGGAGTTAAAACTCTCCCCTGAAATATAACAGGGGAGAGAAATTTTATATGGAAATAACTATTTGGATTTTAGTTGCGTTGATTTCAATCGGAACATTAGTAGTTACTATGCTGACCTCAGTAACTAAATGGAGTAATGGGTTTGTAAAAAAATATGTTAAGGATGAAGAAAAAGGTTTTAAACTGGATGATGAAAAATCAAAAGAAAAAAAATCTTAATTTAATTTAAGTTGTTGATTTCTGTGTATCTGTAAGGCAGTATTTAATTACAAGGTTGATAATTTTTTTTAAATCTATCATCTGAATACACTCTAAATTATAAGGACATTCCCGTTTCCAACAAGGTGAACATTCTAATCCCTCAGGAAATAATTTTTCACCTCTGTCAAATAAATCTATCTCTTCCCAGCAAGATAATCCAAACCAGGCAATAACATATTTATTTAAAGCAATTGCAAGATGCATTCCGAAACTATCCCCTGTAATTACAACATCACAAATGCTCATCAAACAAGCACCTGCTCTAATGCCAAGATTTGTAGGAGTATATACAATCCTTTTACGGTCTTCTTTTGAGAAATGCTCATAAATTTCTAAATTTCTTTCGGTATCTTCTTTGCCGCCGAGTAATACAACTTTTAAATATGAATTTTTTAAAAGTTCTGTGATTAAGTATATATGCTGCTCAACGGTCATTTTTTTGTTTGGAAATAAATTTGAGCATCCTGTATTAAATCCTATGTGATATTTACTTCGGTCAAAATTATTTTTTATTTTAAAATCATCAATAAATTTATATTCAAGTTCAGTAAAATTGAATACATATTCATCGCGTTTATAATCTAATCCGAAAGTTTCAGTTATAATATGCGAACCGCTTTTTTTATTTTCTCTGAATTTTAACTGATCATCAATACCCATTCTGAAATTATACAGAGCATCATCGTCTGTAGGAATGATTACAGAATCTCCGTTGAGAACAAATCCTTTTTTAAATTCAGCATTTACTTCGTTAGCAAATGCACAGGCATTAATTGCTTTATCACCATTATATAAATAATCAAATTTCATATTTCTTAAAATCATTCTGTCAGTTTCGTTCCAAACATATACAAAATCTATGAATTGATTATTCTCAAGAATTGGTCGTGCATTCTCTTTTGTTAACCAGTAAACAGTGCTTTCGGGAAATTTTCTTTTTATTGCCGGTAATATTGAAGTGTTTAATAATACATTACCGAGTGCATCAAGTGAAATGATTAATATTTTCGTGCCAATTCTATTTTCTTTTGAATCAAGTTGGCAACCGTTTTGAAGACAGTTATGATATGAAAGACAAGGTTTGTATCCGGAAAATTTTTTACATCTTGGAATATTAATCATTTTAAAGATGCTTCAATTTTTGATTTTATATAATTTAAATCATCCGTTGAATTTACAAAATCCAAATTATCGGTATTAATAATTATCGAATCTCCATAATTATATTCTGACATCCATTTTTCATAACTGCTGTTTAGACTTTCAAGGTAAGAGGATTCAATATTTTTCTCAAAATCTCTGCCTCTTAATTTAATCTGATTTTTTAATGTTTGCGTATTCGCTCTGAGATAGACTAATAAATCAGGTGGTTGAAGATAACTGACCATTTCTGCGAATAAATTTTTATAATTTGCATAATCCCTTTCACTCATTCTGCCTAATTTATAAAGATTTTCAGCGAATATCTCCACATCTTCGTAAATGCTTCTGTCTTGAATGACGGATTCTTTTCTTTCAATAATTTCTTTATGAATTCTGAATCGGTGGGAGAGAAAATAAATCTGAAGGTTAAAACTCCATCTGTGCATATCAGAATAAAAATCTTCAAGGTAAGGATTATCACTCACAGATTCGTAATAGGGAATCCAGTTAAAATCTTTAGCAAGTAATTCCGTTAAAGATGATTTACCGGAACCAATATTTCCGGCTATGGAAATAAATTTCTTCAAATTTAAATTTGACTAATTACTAAAAAAAAACCGTCAACTTTATGTATTATAAAGATTGACGGCTAAAAAATTTACTGCTTCAAAATTATGCTGTTACTTCTTCAGTCGTTTTTACTTCTGATTCAGAAACTTTATCTTTTACAGGTTCACTTTTGATTTCAGTTTTTTCAGGTGCTACGTTTTTATTTTCATTTAACATATCACCTAATTTTTTCTTCTCTTTAATCTTTGTTGCAGCTTTACCGGTAAGATTTCTTAAATAATAAAGTTTTGCTCTTCTAACGCTTCCTAATTTAAGAACTTCTATTCCAGCAATCTTAGGTGAACTAAATGGAAATATTCTTTCAACGCCAACGCCATTTGAAATTTTTCTGACTCTGAAAGTTTTGCTGACTCCTGAGCCTTTGATTCCCATAACAATTCCTTTGAATTGCTGAATTCTTTCCTTATCTCCTTCAATAACTTTTACTGAAACAGAAATTGTATCGCCTGTGTTAAATTCCGGAAAATCACTTCGAATCTGACCTGCAGATATTAATTTTATTTTATCCATTTTATAATCTCCTTATCTTAAATAATAGAATTGACAATAAAAAAGACAGACGAATGCCTGCCTTTCTATAATATAATAATTACAAATTTATTTTAAAATTCAAAGATTGGTATTTTTTCCGTTTTTTGCTTTATATTTTTCATAATTCTCTTTACCTTTTTCTTCTTTCCACTCTTGAATTTTTTTATGGTTACCTGATAATAAAACTTCAGGAACTTTCAGACCTTCATAATTTTCAGGCTTTGTATAAACCGGAGCATCCATTATTCCACCATTTTGAAATGAATCAGTCAGTGCCGATTCTGCATCATTTAAAACTCCGGGAATTAATCTGGAAACTGCATCTGCAAATACATAAGCCGCTATATCTCCGCATGAAATTACATATTCACCGATTGAAATTTCTTTTGTTACAAATTTGTCAATTACTCTCTGGTCTATACCTTTATAATGACCTGCGAGTATCAGTAAATTTTTTTGAAGTGAATAATAGTTTGCATCTGATTGACTGAAAATCTTTCCTTGTGGAGTGAAAAATATTATTTCATCGTAATTAATACTTTCGGTAAGCAGGTTAATGCATTTAAAAAATGGTTCCGGTTTAAGCACCATTCCGGCACCACCACCATATTGAGTATCATCAATTTGCCTGTAATTTCCTTCGGAATAATCTCTCAGGTTATGTAAATGAATTTCTATATGTTCACCTGAAATAGCCCTTGAGATTAAACCGTTTTTAGTAACAGGTTCAAGTATATTTACGTTAGCCGATATGATATCAATTCGCATTTTTTGTTAAATTAAAATCTTTTAGTTATTCAAAAAACCTTCAATTAAATTCAGACGAATTGTTTTGTTTTTTAAATTAATTTCTTTAATAAATTCATTTATATATGGAATCAAAATTTCTTTACCTGATGTTAACTGAATTTTTAGTAAATCATCTGAACCATAGTTTTCAATACCGGTTATATGTCCTAAATAATCTTCACCATTAAATGCTTTTAAATCAATCAGTTCATAGTAATAAGGTTTTCCA